>JAICOU010000083.1 GCA_025930495.1 Nitrososphaeraceae archaeon | reverse complement strand
TGCCGGAGTAGTCATTGCTGCATTCATGTTTTTGATTTTTGCTTTTCCTTCTTCAGTCATGCTATCCATTGTCCATCTTGGCTCCCAAACAATGTCTACTTTGACGTTATTTACTCCTGGAACTTTTTTGGCGTACCTTGTTACATCTTGAACCAATGTCTCATGTAGTGGACAGCCTTGTGTGGTCATGGTCATTTTGATATTGACATTATTGTTTTCTATCACATCAATTCCATAGATTAGTCCCATTTCCACAATATTTAGCGGGACTTCGGGATCCATACATTGCTTTAGGGAATCTTTTATGGCTTGCGCAGTGACAGTGCTCATATTGTTAAATGCAGTTTTAAAATCAATAAAAACTTTGATTAAATTAGCTTCAAATAACATTTTGAAAATGCTTCGATATGCAATGATTTAACATGCAAGAAAATTAAATTTCAAGCATTTTTTTGGTATTTTGAGGAGGATGTCCAATATGAACACCATTAACGATTTCTCCATATTTTGGTGGTCTGTACAAATCTTTGATATCTTTAATTTTTATTCCATCAAGTAGTTCACTTTTACAGAAAAATGCGTTAACACCTGCATTGTCACATCCAACTAGTGTATACCCTTTAGTCAAGCCGAGATTTTTTAATGCCAATAAACTTGCACCAAAATAATTTGTGCCATCCCATTTTGCTTCCGGATCATAGGGTACAACCTTACTTTCTGTTGGAGGAATAGAAGAGTTGTATTCTATAACAACCACTCTTGGTGAATAATCAGTGATAGATTTCCATACCCAGTAATCATTATAATCAATGTCAATAGACAATAAATCAAAATTCTTTGGGACGTTATATTTTTGAAATAAATTTTGAATGTTCTCAGCTGTAACTTTTTCTGATTTTATATCAGTGTGAAAGCGCCTTGAACGTTTGGTTCGTGATATTATTTTTTTTAAAAATGCCAAGTCCTTCCGTATGCTACCTATCAATCCTAACTTTCTATTGTACCAAGCTTTCTTCATTACTCCTTTCCATTGAATATTTTGATCAGATCCATAATCCATCATAAGACCTTTCCAATACTTTTTTTCTAAAAGATAGATGGTATTGCATTCGAATCCGTTTCCAACTCCAAACTCAACAGAAAATTTGTTTGTTGTATCTATCTGAGAGAAAATAAACTCAATAATTCCATCTTCCCCATTTTGCGAATAAATCTTCTTTTCGTGATCATTTATGTCAAATTCAGTTTCATTTTGATTCTTTTTCATATTTATCACAAAATAACAGTCTTCATTAAAAATCTTAATTAAATAAAATTAATGAGAAAACACGTGACAAAAGTAATTTTACAATCAAGCATCATAGAATTTTAGTTATCTTCAAATAATTTTTTGATAGATTCCTCATATGGTGGTTTTGCCACGCCTTTTTCAGTGATTATTCCAGATATTAGTTCAGGTGGAGTCATATCAAATGCTGGATTAATCACATTAATGTCATCTGGTGCTGTTTTTTTATCACCTATACCGGTTACTTCGGTTCCCTTTCTCATCTCAATAATTACATCTTTGGCATCGCTTTTCATATCAAATGTGGATAATGGAGCTGCGACATAAAATGGAATTCCATGTTGTTTTGCCATGGTTGCTACTTGGTATGTTCCAATTTTATTAAAAACATGACCAGTTCTTACAATTCTGTCTGCTCCAACTATTACTTTGTCTACAAGTCCGTTTGCCATTGAATATCCTACGGCAGTATCTGGAATTAGACTGACATCAAATCCATCGTGTTTTAGCTCAAAGGCTGTTAATCTAGAGCCTTGCTGTACTGGTCTTGTTTCAGTAGCTATTACTTTGATATTTTTTCCACTTTCCCTTGTTGCTCTAATTACACCTAATGCTGTTCCATATGCTACTGTAGCTAGTGCACCTGCATTACAATGTGTCATTATAGTGTCATTGTTATCAAATAAAACAGAACCGTATTTTCCCATGGTTTTATTAATTTGAATATCTTCATCTGCCATCTTTTTGGCTTCATTGATTACTGATTGTCTGATTTGCTCAACTGTAGTTTCAGAATTTGCAACTTTCATAATTTTATCTAATCCCCATTTCAGATTTACAGCAGTAGGTCTTGTGTCATATAGAATTTTTCTAGCTTTTTCTAGATCAGAAATTAATTCATCTTTTGTGTTTGCTTTGCTTTGCAAAGATGCCAAAGCCAAGCCAAAAGCACCTGACACACCAATAGCTGGCGCTCCCCTAACAACTAGAGTTCTAATTGCATCTGCTACTTGATTATAATCATCATATTTTACAAATACTAGTTGATTCGGTAGTTTAGTCTGATCAATCATGATTACTTTGTTATCTTTCCATTCTACTGTTCTTAAAGAGGAATCAATTATAGTGTCATCCATGAATCATCTCAAAATTAGGCTTTTTAAAAATCAATAGGAAAAACATTAGATATTTCATATAGTGAAGTATAGATAGATATTTTATTCCAAATATTCAATCCAAATCATTGAATATTTCGGATTTAGAAAAATACGATCTACAAAAAATGTACAAGATTTATGATAATTGGCCAAATATCGCCAAATCTTACTATGAAAAAAATCTCAGAAAGGTAAATTTTACAGGCATAGATCATATTGTTTTTGCAGGAATGGGAGGTTCTGGTGCACTGGGAGATATTTTTTCAGCAATTTTATCAAAAACAGATATTCATGTTTGTGTTGTAAAGGGATATCATTTACCAAATACTGTTGATTCAAAGACACTAGTAGTTGCAATTAGTATTTCAGGTAATACTGATGAAACACTCAGGATTTTAGAATCAGCACATAAGCAAGATTGTAAATTAATTGCATTCACATCAGGTGGAAAAATGGAACAAATTTGTTTAGAAAAAAATATAGAGTTTAGAAAAATCGAAGAATTTCATTCGCCAAGAGCATCTTTTCCATCTTTTTTGTATTCAATTTTGAATATTTTATCACCAATTATTCCGATTAAGAAAGAGGAGGTGTTAGAATCGATAAGAGAATTACAATGTTTACAAAGAGAAATTTCTTCAGAGAACCTTTCTGAAAATAATCCAGCATTATTATTAGCAAAATGGATAACAGACGTACCGTTAATCTATTATCCTTTTGGCTTACAATCAGCTGCTATCAGATTTAAAAATTCCCTTCAAGAAAATTCAAAGATTCATGTCATAATGGAGGATATTGTAGAATCATGTCATAATGGAATTGTTGCATGGGAAAGAAAATCTAATGTTCAACCTATCTTGATAAAAGGATCAGAGGATCACATTAAAACTAAGGAGAAATATCAAATTCTTGTAGAATATTTTCAACAAAATGAAATTAAATACAGAGAGATAACTTCGATCAAAGGCAATATTTTATCAAAAATAATAAACTTGATTTATCTTTTGGATTACTCTACAATATACAAAGCTGTATTAGATAAGATAGATCCATCACCCGTTAAATCAATTGACTATGTGAAAAATAGAACAGACCAGTTTGCGTGATAATA
>JAICOU010000007.1 GCA_025930495.1 Nitrososphaeraceae archaeon | reverse complement strand
TCTGTGTCTCCGTTTCTGATTTTCACTAATTTGTTTATTTTGTAGACATATACTACTCCATCTCCTTTTTCACCTGTTCTGGCTGTATCTTGAATTATTTTGACTATTTCATCTCCTGCATTATCTGAACATAGAATCTCCAGCTTTGATTTTGGAATAAAATCACTAGTTTTGTTTCTCAAAGTTTTATGTGCTTTATGCACTCCTGTTATCTGTACTTGATATACTGAAAAAGTGGGTATTCCATTTTTTGCTAATATCGCTTTAATGTCTTGCAACATTGAGCTTCTGATTATTGCCTCTATTTTCAACATCTTTTACCGCTTTTTGTTCACAAAACATAAACCTTCCTGACTTTACACTATATTTTTTAAGCAATCATTTAAAATTCCCATTTACATTATTTTTGATTATGTATAAAATCTCATTAATTACTGGTGACGGAATTGGACCTGAACTCTCTAATTCTGCGGTATCTGTGTTGAATACCATTAATGATAAATTAGATTTGAAATTTGATGTTACAAAATTACATGCAGGAGATTCTTCATTAAAAGAAACTGGAAAAGCACTTCCTGATGAAACCATATCTACAATTAAAAAATCTAATGCTTGTTTAAAGGCGCCAGTTGGTGAGAGCGCAGCTGATGTAATTGTTGTGTTGCGACGCATTCTTGATCTTTATGCCAATATTCGCCCTGCAAAATCATATCCTCACATGCCCGCACTAAGAGATGATATTGACATGGTAATTGTTAGAGAAAATACTGAGGATCTTTACACTGGTAAGGAATTTAGCTTGGGAGATTCGGCTGTTGCATTGAGAATAATCTCAGAGTATGCTTCAAAAAGAATTGCCAAATATGCATTTGAAACTGCAAAGCAGCGTAACTCTATGAAAAAAGTCACATGTGTTCATAAATCAAATGTAATGCGGCTCACTGATGGATTATTTGCAAAATCTTGTAGTGAAGTAGCAAAAAACTATCCCGATATTTTATTTGAACAAATGTATGTAGATGCGTGTGCTATGAATCTCATTCGCCAACCAGAACAATTTGATGTTATAGTGACTACTAATTTGTTTGGTGATATTTTATCTGATGAATCCTCTCAAGTTGTAGGAGGATTGGGTATGGCACCAGCTGCTAATATTGGTGATAATTTTGCATTGTTTGAACCCGTTCACGGTGCTGCATTTGATATTGCAGGAAAAAACATTGCAAATCCTTCCTCTTTTATCTTATCTATTAAAATGATGCTTGATTGGCTTGGAGCAAAACATAATGATTCAAAATGTATTGTGGTTGGCAAAAAACTAGAATCTGTTATTTTTGATTTGGTAAAAAATGGTGTCAAAACTAAAGATATTGGAGGAGATAAATCTACATCTGAATTTACTCAAGAAATTATTAATAGACTCAAAAATTAAGAAATTCTTTCAATGTATTCTTCATGGATTCTTTTTTGTGTTTTTATCATCCATAAAAATGCCTGATCGTTTGCATCCATAAAAAATAATTATATTTTTAATTATCTTCTCAATTGTGTAATTAATTTGATCATATGGTTGGCATTTTTTTAAAAACAGTTAATTGACTTAGGCGTGAGTTTTTTACTTAATCTTATCTCTTAATGATGACTAAATAAAAATAATCTATATTGTGCTGTCTTTGAATTTACACATTTTCAAAGAAATTATAAATTTTTATAAATTATATATTCTACCATGTGATTATGGTTATTTGCGTAATTTGTAAAATAAATCAGGGCACATTAAAAATTACAGATGGTAATCCAAAATACAAAGGAAAGCCAATTTGTAAGGAATGCAGCGAGTACAGAAAACTCTTAAAAGAAACCAAGTAGATTATTTGGTTTCTTTACTTTTATTTTTATTTGCCCACTCTTCATACATTTTGATTAGTTCATCTACATCACTTCCATTTTCAGAATAAGTGACTATTACACCAAATGTCCCTTTTTTATCATGGCCTCTTGCAAAATAACCCCAAAAAGAATCTGGTAATTTCTGAAAGCTATTGGAGTCATGTGATACTCCAATCAGATTGTTTCCTATGACTTCTACTACTTTTTTTGCATCTGTTTGTTCTATCATATAATGTTGTTATTTCCTTTACAATAAAAATCTGAATTGATTTATGGACTTAATCTGTCTGAGTCTCTTGGATAAAGTACAACTTCCCTTACATTATCTATCCCAATAAGCGTAGTCATTAGTCTGTCTAATCCCATTCCCCAACCAGAGTGAGGCGGCATTCCCCAATCAAATGTTTTGAGATGATCTGCAAATTGGGTTGGATCCAAACCCTGTTCTTTTAGTCTGGTTTTTAACATCTCTGAGTTGTGTAATCTAGTTCCCCCAGATGACAATTCTAGATATCCAAATTGAAGATCAAATGAGCGTGATAATTTAGGATCTTCATCTTTTTCTCTTATGTAAAATGGTTTTAATTTCATTGGCCAATCAGTGAGGAAATAAAACCCTGGATGATTCTTTCCAATTATTCTTAAATGCGAATCAAGCAAATCATCCCCAAATTCTACTTTCTCCCCCACTTTTTTTAGCTCGTCAATTGCTTGGGTGTATGTTATTCTTTCAAAAGGGGATGTTGGAATTTCAATTGTATGGCCTATGTTTTCTTGTTCTTTTTTACATTTCTCTGACGTAACTTTGTACACTTCTATTACTAATGATTCTAAAATATCCATTACATCATTATAATCCATAAATGCAGCTTCAATGTCTATACTTGTAAATTCACTAAGATGACGACCTGTATGTGAATTCTCTGCTCTATAGAAATTTGAAATTTCATAAACTCTCTCAAGCCCTATTGTCATTTGCTCTTTGTATAACTGTGGGCTTTGAGCAAGATATGCAGTTTTGCCAAAATAATCCAATGAAAATAAATTTGCTCCTCCCTCACTTGCACTACCGATTATTTTTGGTGTTGTAATCTCAATAAATTTTTTTGATGCTAATGTTTTACGTAATATTTCTAACACATAATGTCGTAATTTGAAAATTGATGCAGTTTTTTGGTTTCGCATATCTAATGCACGATGATTTAATCTTGTATCGATGTTGCTTTCTACTCTCCCAATTGGATCAACTGGTAATGGATGCACTGCCTTTGCTAACACTTCTATTTCATCTGCTTTTATCTCAAAATCAAAATCTCGTGCCTTCGTTTCTTGTACAATTCCTCTTACGCTAATTACGCTTTGACGGTTTAGCTCCTCTAGATTGTCATTTAATTCCCCTTTTACTATTATCTGAGAAATTCCAGAAGCATCACGTAATGTAATGAATGTCATCTTTCCTAATTTTCGGAGGTCTTCAATCCATCCTCCTAATATCACCTCTTTTCCAATAATGTCTGCGTTTAATTCTGAAATATTGTGAGTTTTAACAAATCCCAATTCATTCTCACGCTCTTTTCTCCTCAAATTCTATCTCAATGTCAAGGTTTCGGGCATTTTTGACAATTTGAATGACTTTATTTGTGTCAATTGGGAATCTAGGTGTCCATTTTCCAGATACAACTGCTTTTGTTTTTTGTATCCCGCCTGGTGCCCAAACCAAATTGATTGACAAAATTTTTGTTGGAAAGAATAGATCTTCTATGAATTTCTTGTCGTTTTCTTCAGCTTCCACTAGCCATATTTTACCTTGAAATTGATCTTGAAGTAATCTGTAAAGTACACGACTTTGTCTAATTGCCATAATGTCATTTTTAGCTAGGGACAATACAAAGTTTCCATTAAATTCTTTACATGAATAAAGTGTAAATTTGTCAATTATGTGATTTGATTTGGCTAGTTGTGCTAGTTTGATTGATGCATCAACATCTGCTTTTGTAATGCTTGCTGATTCTACCTTACTCTCACATTTTGGGCAAAGTACCGCATTTTTTGCATCAAAATTACATATTGGCAGCTTCATTTGAATCGATTTTTTTACATTCTGTCAAGTTGTTTATATCCCTTAGTGCAAAACAAAAATTCTAGTTTGGATCTACTACATACATGGTCTTAATTGTAAATGGGCTTTCTGCTCAATATCATACATCAAAGGGTTCGGTATATGCAGTAGATAATGTAGACTTTGATTTGGCTGACGGCGAATCAATAGGTATTGCAGGAGAAAGTGCATGTGGTAAAAGCACTTTGGGTCTTTCTATTATTAGGATGCTTTTAGGAGGTACGACAAATGGAGAGATCCTTTTTGATGGCAATTCATTACTAAGTATTTCAGAATCTGAATTTACTGAAAAATTTCGATGGAAAAAAATCTCAATGATATTTCAGGGAGCAATGAATTCGCTTGATCCTGTATTTACCATAAAAGAACAATTCGTTGAAATTCTAAAACAACATAACTTCAATGGTAATTTAGATGAGACAATTGTAAATGCAATTCATTCCGTAAGTTTGAATGATGTTGTTTTAACGAAATATCCTCACGAGCTCAGCGGTGGAATGAAACAAAGAATAGTAATTGCCATGGCGTTATTACTAAAGCCAAAATTTGTTATTGCCGATGAGCCTACAACTGCCCTTGATGTTTTAATCCAGGCTCAAATTATTAATCTCTTAAAAAAACTCAAAAAAGATGGCATGTCATTTATGCTAATTACCCATGATCTGGCAGTTTTATCTGAGATTGCTGATAAAATTGGAATAATGTATGGCGGACACATGGTTGAATTTGGTTCTTCTCATGAAATTTATCAAAACCCAAAACATCCTTACACACAAGGACTCTTAGAATCAATCCCAAAATTAAAAGGAAATACTCCCAAATACATAAAAGGTGTTCCTCCTAGTCTTTTAGAATCTTCAACTCAATGCCGTTTCATTGAACGATGTCCACTTGCAATAGAAAAATGCAAAACAGTCCCACCAAAATTTAAAACTAAAACTGGTTATGTCCGATGTTGGTTATATGATGATCTGTAGTTTATTTTTTATTTGATTTGAGATATTCTTTTTCAATTTTTTTTAGATATACTTCTTGAATTTTTAATATTTCTCTTTCAGTAGTGTTTTTACAAATCATCTTTGTATATTTTATTAAATCTTGTTGTATTCCTTTTATTTCAAATTCTTCAATCCTTTGAAACAATTCTTGTTGAAATTTTATGACTTCTCTAATCTCTGCACTTAGTTCTTCAATTTTCATTTTTTGATACTCTTTTGAATTAGAATCTCTCATGTTTATCATATCCACAAAATTCTGAATTTCCTCTATCTCTTCCATGATTCTCTTGGAGTAATTGTTTTAAAAAAGCTAAGGATTGCTCTGATTTTTTTATATTGTGAAATATGTTTTAATCAATCTATACTTGAGCATATTTTTTTACAATTAGTAAGCAAGAATCAATTATTCTTAGCATTTCTGAGCGAATTACTTTTTTATCAATTGATATCCAAACACGAACTTTTTTAATGGCAAATGATATTGTTTGAACTTTCTTCCTTTCTTCCCAAACAAATTCAATTTCCCCAAGATTCTCATCAAAGAATCCCTCAAGATCTGTTTTTATGGCAATATGTGAAAATTGATACTGCGTATTTTTTGCATCCAAAAGTGGTTTTAAATCTGGTCTCCTTTTATATGCCAAAAGTTCTCCTCCCTGACTAATTATCCCTACAAATCTGATATATGGGCTAATCCCTGATATTTCATCACAAATTTTTGGGTATTCTTCTTTGATCATCCGTTTTGGTTGTAAAAAGATGATATTTTAATGATTATGAAGATAATTTTTTGCCAAATCTCGTGTCATGTTCGCTTTTGTTAAATAATGCTTGATGTCTGGGTGATTTGTGGATTTTTCTGCACTGTTTCCATTTGCTCCTGAAGTAGGATATCTTGGTTTGGGTCTTGTTAATTTTTTTGGTTCTTTAATTCCATTTATTCCGTTGCCTGGTTTTCTTTTACTTGCTTCAATGTCTGTAGGTGATCAATTTAATCTGCATGTTCTTGCATTGCTTTCCGCATTAACTGCAACTGTTGCAAAACAAATTATTTTCTATATAAGTTATGAAGGACGACATATTCTAAATGAAAAAACTAGAAAAAGAATGCGACCATTTGAAAGATTAGTAAAACGATATGGTGCAGCTGCTGCATTTGTTGCTGCCGCAACACCAATCCCTGACGATTTAATCTATGTTCCATTAGGGTTGGCAAAATATAACCCAAAAAAATTTTTCATTGCTACACTTGCTGGCAAGATTGTTCTTAGCTATTCAATCGTTCTTATCTCTCACAATCTCGGTCTCTCTTTGGTAGAACCATTTCTTGAAAATGTAAATGATGTAACTACTGTATATGTTGGAATCATCATCTTTGGTGCAATGATGACTGCTGTCGTTGTTTTACTTTTAAGATTAGATTGGCAGAGAATCTTAGGACGATTTGCACCATGGACATTAGATGAAAGCAATGACAAATAGACTCTCGTTTTATTTTATTGATATCTTAAAATTCCATAATCTGTCTGTCGCATTTTTTATTCCGATTCTAGGACTAGCAATTATTTTTCCCGGCCTTTTTACTCCTTCGATAATGAATAATTTTGAATCTGTAGTTAGGTCTACACCATAGTGTTCTTTTGTAATGCCTAATGCCTGCGTTAACTTGGCAGGACCGTCGGTGAGTTTTTTCCTGTCCTTTATGCCTCTGTTTTTTTCCATTATCTCTATTCCTTTTTCAGGTATAATTGCACGGATTAAAACTGCACCCGCCTCAAATTTTGAATTTCTTGCAACTACATTAAAGCAATAATGCATCCCATATGTAAAATAGACATATGCCTTTCCTACTTCATCAAACATTGCTTTGTTTCTCTCAGTAATTTTTCTAAATGCGTGGCTTGCTGGATCATCTCTATGTCTGTATGCTTCTGTCTCTATGATTATTCCTGAAATCTCATGTTTGCCTATCTTTCGTATTATTTTTTTTCCTAGTAGACTTTTTGCAACTATAATTGTATCACGTGAATAAAACGTTCTAGACAGAATAGTCAATATCTGCTAAAATTTGTTTGCCATTTTTTAACTCTCTGATCAAATCAAATAATTTGGCAATGTCTTCTTTTAGAACTGTGATTAATTCTTGATTATAAATTGTAGCGGCTGGATGTACTGTCAAAAAATAAAACTGTTTGTCTTTTTTTACAATTTTGCCTCTGTATTTTGTAATTTCTGATCCACCTAAAATTGAATTAAATGCAGTATTTCCCAAAATGCATATTATTTTTGGTTTTATTATGGAAATTTCTTTTTGAAGATAGTCTTGGCATGTGCTTCTTTCAGAAATTGTTGGAACTCTGTTGTTTGGCGGTCTGCACTTTACAACATTTGTAATGTATATTGACTCTCTTGATACTCCTGCCTCATCTAATGCAAGGTTAAGTCTCTGTCCAGCAATTCCAACAAATGGCTCACCATTTTTATCCTCATTTCTACCGGGTGCTTCTCCAACGAAAATCACATCTGATTGAAAATTTCCTTTACCTGGAACTGCATTTATTCTAGTCTTGGAAAGTTCACACTTGGTGCATTCTATTACATTTTGTCTTGTTATTTCTAATTCAGAACCCATTTTTCATTTATCCTCTATGTATTTTCTCTATTGATGGTTCGTAAGTCTTCTGTTTGCTTTAATGATTTGATATCGCAGGCATGGTAAAGTAGTATTCATCCTCAAAATTATAGTCACTGTCTCCTTTCTTACGCAGGAATTCAAAATATGCAGCACAGTTTGCATAAAACTCCGTATTTTCATGGCTTTCGTGACTCATTAATGATTATTGCAAAAAACCCATTTTTTCAGGAGAGTGAGTGATTTTAGTTAAGAAAGTTTGTTTTCTTTAAGCAAGTCCAATCGGAGATTTTCCTGTTCCTGCTTTTTTTGGCAGTGTAAAAGTAAATATTGTTTCTTGATTTGGTGTGCTCTTCACAGTAATTGCTCCACCATGATTTTCCATTATGCCTTTACATATGGATAATCCTAAGCCGCTTCCACCTTTTTCCCTTGTTAGCGTTGCATCTACCTGATAAAATTTCTTGAACAGATTGCTTTGTTTATCTATTGGAATGCCTACCCCATTATCTTTCACGTTAATCTGAATCTCTTGGGGAAGATCAATCATTGATATCTCTATTTTTCCTTTTTCTGGTTCCACTGCCATCAAACTATTTTTGATTAGATTTGTTATCACTTGCTTTATTCTCTCTGGATCATGTTCTATTGAAAGATCCTGCACATTTGAAATAATCTCTATTTTATTTTTCTGTGTTTGTGGCAGAAATAATTTTATTGTATTTGTAACTGTGTCTTTTATGTTGGCATTTTCTTTTCTAATTTTAAGCTGGCCTAACTCTAGTTTTTGTGCATCAAGTAAATCTGATATTAATGCCAGTAATGTTTCTGAACTAGATTTGATTATGCTTATTCTCTCTTTTTGTTTGTCTGTCAATTTTCCTAAATGTTCACTCAGTAAAATATCTGCATATCCTTGAATAGGAACCAATGGAGTTTTTAATTCATGAGTGATCATTGCCAGAAATTCATCTTTTGCGATTTCTGTTTTTTTGGCTTGTTCTTCTTTTTCTTTAATTGTATCTGACATTATGTTAAATGTACTTGCTAATTTTCCTACCTCGTCTGCTTTTGTGTATTGTATTTTTTCACTATATGACCCTTCTTTGATTTCTGAAAGTGCATCTGTGATTAATCTTAGAGGTAAAAGAGATTGTCTGATGACATAAAGTACTAAAAAGAATATTACAATATCTATTATTAATAAAATCTGAATGATTAATTGTTCCTGATTGCCTTCTTTTGCCATTTGAGCATTCCAGGAATTTAATAAATCATCAATCTCTGAAAATAAAACTAACTTTTCAACGTTCATCTCATTTTTTGCTAAATTAAAATTCGGGGATAGTAATGCTCTTTCTTCAAGAATACTAATTTTGGGTTGCAATGCTTCCCACAATGGATCTAGTTTTCGTAATTCATTTGAATTTTCTCTTGGAATTTGGATTAACTCCTCATGTTCTTGTCCTGTACTTTGTACATCTAGTTCTTTTGTTGAGATGCCCAATAATTTTCGTAGGCCTACTTCAAATCCAATCCTTTCTTTTTTCAATTTTTCTTGTGCATTTTCTTCTTCACCAATTGAAATTAACAAAGTTAATTGCCCAATTTCTTTTGCAGAATCTTCTAATTCATTGGCAATTTCTTTATGTCTGTTGTAGTCTCTTCCTAACCCTGATAGTTCTTTAGATAAAGAATTCGTTGTTAAAACTAGTTCGCTATTTTTTTGCAGTACATAATTCACTGCATTTGTTGTTTCTCTATCAAAAACTGATGTTTTTTCTACGTTCAATGCTTTTTCTTTATATGTATTCCATGATGTTATTACTTTATCATAATCTGATGTTATTGAAGGTGGGATTTTTTGTATTGTTTGTCCTTTAATCACTCCTCCATTTTTTAACATGGTAAGAACTGAATCTGTATTTTCTATCTCTTTATCTAAATTATCTTTATCCTCAATATTCCCATTTGCTACAGATACAGCTAATCCTGAAATAGATTCTGTCTGTACTTTAAGATCCCCTGTTCTGATAATGGAATGTGATTGAGAATTATCTGTTTGTTCTGACTGATAAAGTAATGTCAAATTGATTATTGCAGCTACAATTAGAATTGCCACTAGTAGATACGTCTTATTGATAATCTTCACAGTATTTGAAATCTGGCATAGGGTATAAAAATAATGGGTGAATTTTATTAAATTAGATACATGTCTGATGAATTTCTCAAAATTGCAACTGCTGAAATTAATAACGAAATCTCTGAAATTCAAAATATTCTAAATTCCTGTAAGAGCAATCTCGATGTGTCTATAAATGCAGCAAAAATTCAAAAATCGACTCATAAAATTAAAGGATTGGCCCCCATGATGGG
Source organism: Nitrososphaeraceae archaeon (assembly GCA_025930495.1). GTDB lineage: Archaea > Thermoproteota > Nitrososphaeria > Nitrososphaerales > Nitrosopumilaceae > Nitrosarchaeum. The sequence goes on along the minus strand of JAICOU010000007.1, from coordinate 29,196 downwards.
AAAAGAAGATTTAGGGATTCTGGCAGCATTGCTTGATTCTCTGTTAAAAAAAATTATGAATGGTGTTGTTGCCAATGAAATACTTGAATCATTAATAATCGCAGCTGATGAAATGAAAAAATCAATGACTTGTTCAGATTATAATTTGGATAAAATAAAGCAAAAGATTTCCCATCTGTCTTCTGCTCTTTCTTGATGCATATTTTTAATTACGTGTAATCATAGGATGATTTGATGGGAAACATTATGATTGCGGATGATTCTGATGCCATTAGACTAGTTCTAAAAGATATTTTGACCATTGGTGATCATATTATAATAGGAGAAGCAAAAGATGGTGCAGAAGCTGTGAAATTGTTTCCACAATTGCATCCTGATTTATTGCTCTTAGATTTGGCAATGCCTAAAAAAGATGGGCTTGTTGTTGTCAAAGAAATCATTGCGCAAAATCCCTCTGCCAAGATAATACTAATAACTGCCAGCGATGATCAAAAAACAATCCAACAATGTTTAGATTCTGGTGCTTCATCTTTTATCTCAAAACCATTTGACTTTAACAATGTCTTGAAAGTCATTTCCAATATTTTGGCAAAGTAATTTAGGGTCTAGGTTCATTTAAAAACTGATAGAAAATTTGTCAAAAATTGTTGTTGATACAAGTATCATAATTAATGGTCAATTGCTTGTACAAATTGAATCTGGACATCTTCAAAATTCTGAAATTATAATACCGCAAGCAGTTTTTGATGAATTACAATCTCAGGCATCTCAGAAAAAGGAACAGGGGTTTATCGGACTGGAGGGGATAAAAAAACTCAAAGAAATATCAAACAATTTTGGGTTGGTTATCACAATTCATGGTGCTCATCCTACATCTGAGGATATTCGTATGGCAAGTGCCGGCAGAATTGATGCAATAATTAAAGATACAGCAAAACAAAATCAAGCTATTCTTTACACCTCCGATCATGTACAACATTTAGTGGCACAGGCAGAAGGACTAGAATCTGTATTTGTAAAACCTATTTCTAAAAACCTTGTTTTGGAATTTTTAAAATTTTTTGATTCTGAAACAATGAGTGTGCATCTCAAAGAAAACATGCATCCAATGGCAAAAAAAGGAAAGCCTGGTTCTTTCAATCTGACAAAACTAGGTGATGAAATTCTTACCAAAGAATATTTACAATTCATATCATCTCAAATCTTAGAGACTACCACTTATGATTCAAGTACTGTGGAAATCTCAAAGACCGGCGCATCTGTAATTCAGTACAATGACTATCGAATCGCTATTACTTATCCACCATTTTCTGAAGCATTTGAAATCACAATAGTTCATCCTATTGTAAAATTAACCCTTGATGATTATGAGATATCTGAAGCGCTGATGAAGAGATTTTCTGATAGAGCAGAGGGAATTATAATCTCTGGTCCTCCTGGTTCTGGAAAAAGTACTCTGGCATCAAGTCTAGCTAATTTTTATCATCACACAGGAAAGATTGTAAAAACATTTGAATCTCCGCGTGATCTGCAAGTGGATCCTGGAATCACACAATATACAAAATTAGATGGCAGCTTTGATAACAGTGCTGATATTTTATTACTGGTTCGTCCTGACTATACAATTTTTGATGAAGTGAGAAGACGAGAAGACTTTCGCACCTTTGCTGATCTAAGGCTAACTGGTGTGGGGATGGTCGGTGTTGTACATGCAAACTCTCCTTTGGATGCAATACAACGTTTTATTGGAAAAATTGAACTAGGAATAATTCCAAATGTTATAGATACTGTAGTTTTTGTCAAAGACGGGCACATTGGTAAAATCTATGACTTGGAGCTTGTAGTAAAAGTTCCCACCGGCATGACCGAGTCTGATTTGGCAAGGCCTGTAATTGAGATTAGGAATTTTGCCGATAACGTACTAGAGCATGAGATCTATACTTTTGGTGAAGAAAATGTCATAGTTCCAGTCTCAAAAAGAGTGCAAAAAGTTGGAATTGAGAAACTTGCAGAAGATAAAATACGAGACATTTTTAGGAAATTTGATCCTCGAGTAGAAGTTGAGATATTATCTGATAATAAAGTCAAAGTTCTAGTTGACAAGCAATCTATGCCATCTATTATTGGTAAGGGCGGCTCTAACATAAACGAGATTGAAAAATTACTTAAGATTCACATCGATGTCGTTGAAAAAAATTCTCATTCTACCAATTCATCTGGTGATCTGCCATTTACTTTTTCAGAATCAAAAACTGCGTTATCATTGACTGTTGGCAGAGAATATTCCTCAATGCATGCTGATATCTATGTACATGATAAATATGTGACATCTGTCAGAATTGGAAAAAAAGGTGAGATACTGATTCCTAAACGTTCTGAGGCTTCAAGATCTCTTATGAAACTTGCATCATCTCAAAATGACATTCAGATATTTCTCAAGGATTTTTAAAATTTTCTAAAACTTTTGGATTTGATTTTAGAAATGTAATGAATTTTCTTAATTGTTTTATTGTTTTTGGATTCAAATGATGCTCAATTCCCTCTGTATCTTTATTTGCTGTTTCATGATTTACCCCTAAAATCTCAAAAAACTCTAACAAAATTCCATGATTTTGTCTTATTTCATAAGCTATCTGCATACCCTTATCTGTTAGATTAATTCCATGATATTTTTCATATTCTAATAGTTTGTTTTCTTCTAATCTCTGCAGCATTTTTGTAACGCTTGGTGCACTTACATTCATGTATCGTGAAATATCCAATGTTGTTGCATATCCTTTTAATTCTACCAACTCTGAGATTACCTCTAGATAGTCTTCCATTCTCGTACTGTAGCTTGCTCTTCTTGACTGGTGAGCTGCCTTGATTGACTCTAGTCTCTTGGAGTTTTTTGTCTTCAATGTATCTTTGTATCTAATCTGAATCTAGTATAATTGGATGTCCCTTGTTCCTAGTTGCTCTTTATTGACTTGCAGGTAATCGATATTGATCATTGAATCTTAACTAATTTTTTCTAAATGTCTAATTGTTATGGTTGATCATCTGAAGACACGCCTAGAAAAACTACGTAAGGTTTCTGATTCTGCTAGACGAAGAGCTTCGTTATACACAGACATGTCAAAATTTGACGGCAAATCAACTGCGCAGTCCTTGGGATGTGTACAAAGAGCATCAGCACCAGGCAAAAAACTCCAAAAAATTGGTTTTATCATATTTTGGATTCCAGAACCTACTGGTATTAGTAATGCAATAGGTGCTCCTATGATTTTGGCTGGTAGGTATCTTGATAAAAAATACAATGGCGCAACTATTAATGATATTGGTCATGAGACAAAGCATACAATTTCTGCAATAAATGATTTCAAAAGTACTGTAATGTAGTTGCTGACTATTCCTATTAAAAATTATAATTCTTTAACTCTGAAATTTATTTTCCAAAAAACTCGCCCCACTGGCTTCCTAGTTTCTCTATTATTCTAAATGCCAATCTGTCAATGTTCACGTGTGGTTCTGCCACTATCATTATTACTTTTTCATAAATTGGAAAGCTCATTATTACAACATGTTCTCTGCGTGATGCAGAATATTTTACACGTCCCAACTCTATGTCATATTTTTTTCTTTTGGCAACCCTACTTGCTAATTCTTTACACACTAAATCCTGCTGTTCTTCTGTTAATCTCGGGTTGATATTTTGTTTATATCCTCCAGCAAGTAGTTTTCCAAATTCATCTAAGAGTCCTGCAAATCTCACTTCGTCATCTTCAAGTATGTCTTGACATCTATTTTCGTATTCTTTGATATTGATTTCTGGCATGCTTTATTCTATTTATTCAATTGTTTCTATATTTCTACTATGTGAACTTTTTTCTATTTTGAAATCTAAGCCTATATACAACTAGACTGGAAATATTTTATTGAGTTTAACTGTAGCTCAGAAAAAAATCGCTGTCGGATCATTTCTTGGATGGTCTTTGGATGGATACGACATTGTGTTGATGCTTTTAGTTATTCCTTCAATTAGCCAATTGTTTTTTCCATCTCAGGATCCTGTGTTTAGTATACTTGCAACATTTGCATCATACACAGTTACACTAATAATGAGACCACTTGGCTCTGTGATTTTTGGAATTTATGGCGACAAGTTTGGTAGAAAAAAATCCATGATTGTCACAATACTGGGATTTTCTGTTGCAACATTTGCAGTTGGACTGTTACCAACATATGCCGTTGTTGGAGTATTGGCTCCAATTCTTTTGATATTGGTTCGTCTAACTCAGGGAATCTTTGCTGGTGGTGAGTGGGGTAGCGGTGCTGTGCTAACAATTGAAAGCATACCAAAACAGAAAAGGGGATTGCTGTCTGGGTTTTTGCAAAGTGGATTCTCATTTGGCTTTCTTTTGGCTGCGATATCATTTCAAATCATAACTATTATTTTTCCAGGACCTCTCTTTGAGGAGTTTGGTTGGAGAATCCTCTTTTTTACAGGCATAATTCCAGGTTTTGTTGCCCTTTTTGTAAGACTAAGTATGGATGAATCCCCACTATGGATAAAAAAGAATAAAGAAAATGGGCTTGAAAAAACCCCGCTCCGAAGCATTGTTTTTGGAATACATAGAAAAGAGTTTTTACTCTGCGCCGCAATAATGACTGGCCTTGTCTACATGTATCATGGCTCAATTAGCATCTTGCCTACATACCTAGAACAGTTTGGTAATTTTCAAAAAGAGCAAATAGCACTAATTATGATTTATGCTACTGCATCGTCTTGGCTTGGGATGATTCTTACTGGCTGGCTATCGCAAAAAATTGGGCGAAAAAAATCAATGCTTCTATTTGTATTTGCTTCTATACTAATTTCAATTCCTTTGGCAAGTGCAATATTGGATAATGTCTATGGATTAGTATTGTATGTTATAGTGTTTGCATTTGTCATATCAACTGCATCCGGACCAATTCCTGCATATTTTTCAGAAAGATTTCCAACCCAGATAAGAAACAGTGCTGCAGGATTTTCATATAATGCTGGATTGATCTTTGGTTCTTGGTCTCCATTAATTGCATTATATCTGTTGTCTAGTGTTCCAAAACAAATGATTCCTGTTGCACTTGGCATCAATATTATAATCGGTGCAATAATTCTAATAATACCTACACTACTCAGCAGAGAAACTCGAGATGTTGATCTTTAATTGTATTTTATTTTTTGAATTGTACTAATTTAGAAATCTCATTGTAAAGGTGGGAAGCTGACTTTTGCGGATCAACCTTTGCATAGCCCTGCAGTAAGCAAAGGCCAGCAAACTGATGCCAACATTTGACAATAGGAAATTGTGTCAGCTTTCCAAATACTATTACGCGTTTCTAGCATAAAAATAGATCTTTGATTATTATTTTTAGGAAAACCTTTCAATTATTCTGAGATTCTTGTCTTTGCTAGGATTACAAACATGCATCTTGTAGATTAGAATCTTGAGCTACAATACATCATTATGTCCTTTTGAGATGATATGATTTTGATTCTAGAAAACAAAAAGGCGTAACCCTTAATTGCAGAACATAGAGAGATTTCCTCTCGTGGTCAGGACGTTAAACGCCTGATTGCCTTTTTCGTTCTGCAGGGTCACGCAGTTTATTCAGTCGAAACACTTATCGACATAGTCTGTATAAGAAGTTTAACTATTTAAAAATTAACCTGAAAATTTATGATATTGATCTTTATTCAATGTAGTTTTTGATATATTTTCTATTAAAAATTGTAAATAATTACTCTAATGTATTATATTTACATTTATTTGAATATCTTATCTTTCTCTTGTCAAATGTAATGAATTTATGCCAAATCACTTTAATATCATCCAGTTGTAGCATATTCGACGAGGAACTGTCACAGCTGGAAGACAGTAAGGAAAAGAGACGAAAAGGGTGGAAGCACTCAAAATTCGTTTTGAATTTCCATTGTTTCCTCGTTGTATCATTTTTTTTGAAATACTTATGTATGTCTGTACTAAATTTAGAAAATTTGTGAGCGAAGAAATTGGGCAGTGTCCTAAATGTTTTGGAATGATGTTTAGAGAACAAGGTGAAACGATAACTTGGTTTTGTCCTACCTGTAATTTGAAATTCAAAACCGAATAAATCTTCTTGTGGTTTGCTAGAGGCATTTTGATTTGGTAAACTATAGTTAAAATAGTAATTTGAGAAATAATGCCATGAAGATAACTGAAATAAAAATAGACGATAGTCAAACAGGCTATTATTGGCTCCAAATTTATGTCAAGAACCAAAAAGAAGCATTTTCGTTAAAACAGCAAATCTTTGAAGATCAAGAAATTAGAGAAAGATTGCAAAAAGCAATTAAAGACAATCAAAAAATAGTAATTAATTCATTAGTTCCAATGGAAATCATAATTCACAATATTGTCATAGAAAAACTTCAATCAATTCTTGATGGAAACTAGATTCTAAACTCTGTTTTCCTCACCCATATGATATATTTTTTAAAAGGAAAAAATTACTCTTTTCATGGCAACCCGAACCCAGATTCTAATTCCAGTGGTAATTGCCGCGGCAATTATCGGCGTTGTAGGAATAATGTCTATCCCAAGTGACAGCAAGCTAGAATCAGTTGAATTTCCAAGAGGCACTATCAAAATAGATGATATTCCATTGGAAGTACAAATTGCCGATACTGAGCCAAGACGTGTACGTGGCTTGATGTTTCAGGACCAATTGCCATACAACCAAGGGATGATCTTTGTTTTTGACAAAGCAGGCATTTACTCGCTTTGGATGCTAAACATGCAATTTCCACTAGATATGATCTGGTTTGATAAAGACGGCAACATCATCCATATTGAAAAAAATATTCCTCCATGCAAGACTGCCCTTGAAACTATGACCTGTCAAAGCATCACCCCTGATGGTGAATCTCTATACATTTTAGAAGTGACTTCTGGATTTGTTGATAAATTCCATATCACAAAAGACTCAAAGCTAAATATAATTTCCATTTAGAATTGCAAAACCTTATGTTATAATAATAATTCAACCAAATAAAATGAACAAGAAAATTCTCATACCTGTTATTTTTGGAATTACTATTACAATAATTTTAATGACTATACTAATTCCTATGAATCAAAAACCAATCGTCATAACTGAAAAACCAATAAATGAAAAACCAGTAACTGAACCAATTCCAATCAGAGAAAACCTAACAAATGAAACTGCAATTCCAACTAACAATACTGCAGTTCCAATTCCAATCACACCAATTGACTTTTCATATGTTGACTCAAACTCTCTTATGAAATCATCACTTGCTGCAAAAGGAATCTCCATGTCTAGTGCATTAAAAATCTCAGGAGGCTCTATTGCAAAATATTGCGCTTTCTATAATGATGTTGAGAAACAAAACTCCATTGAATACTGTACATCAACTGAACTAAAAGATTCAGACGGCAAGTTTCTTGGAAATATCCACATGGTTGGCAGCATGGATTCACCTAGCGCAGTATTGGGGATAATCCAAACAGATCTTGACATGTCTAATCTAGATAATATTAAGATAATTTATCAAGTCATGGCGGCATCACTTGTGTGTGACTGCTGGCAGGACCAAAAACCCGGAGATCTTGAATCAGTTTCTTCTTGGGTTGATGCTACAAAATCTCATCATCGAGAGGCAACTGGCACCACCAGTAGCTCCAAGATTACCGGCTTTGCTCAAAAACAACTAATCTTAGAAGTCACCACAAATACCGAAGGATATCTTTGGAAATTCATCATATCAAACTAGATTCAAGATATGCATATAGTGTGTATGGCTGGAGTGTATCATGATTGATCAACTATGGTTAATTCCATTAGGGTTTGCAGCTGGAATACTAGGTTCTATGATAGGTCTTGGTGGAGGAATTATAGTTGTACCTGTCTTGACATTTTTTGGTTTTTCACCAACACTAGCTGCAAGCAATAGTCTTTTTGCAGCTTTTAGCAATGCAGTAGGTTCTACAGTTTCATATTCGCGTCAAAAAAGAATTGACTATTCCCTTGGATTAAAGCTTGGATTACTGTGCATCCCTGGAACTGTCTTGGGAGCCTTTATCTCAAGTGATGTCACTCCTGCAATATTCAGAATATTATTTGGATTGGTGTTGATCTCATGTGCAGTCTATATCTTTATGAGAAAAAAAATTGAGACCAAAGAAAAAAATCTCACAAAGCAAATGATTGTCTTTGTTATGGCTGCAAGCTTTTTTGCTGGAATAATCTCATCATTTTTTGGAATAGGTGGAGGGATAATCTTTGTGCCATTAATGGTAGTCGGAATTGGAATGACTATGAAAAATGCAGCACCTACATCACAATTTATTTTGCTCTTTGCCTCTCTATCTGGTATTATTACTCATAGCATATTGGGTCATCCTGATTTTCTCCAGGCAGGTTTACTAGCTGCAGGTGCATTTATTGGCGGAATAATCGGTGCACGACTTTCTTTGGATATCAAAGAGAGATCTTTGCAAATTTTGGTCTCTACAATAATTATCATAGCTGCAATAAAGCTGTTTTTTGATTCAGTATCTGAGAATCTACTAATTGGTGGTTAGAGTTATTATCTCTTAAGACTATCAAAGTTAGAAATTATGAATTCTCTAATATGTTTGGTTTTGCTGTAATATGACATGGTAAAGAAAAAGAGATAGAAAAAAATGGAAAAAAGTAGAACAAGAAGAGTTGAAAGAAGAAGATCACCAGCTAGATCTCAAAGAAAATTATGAACAAGATGAAAAATACGAAGAATCAGAAGACTAGCATTCCAAAATTATCCAGAAAATTGACAATATTTTTAATATCTTGCTAAATTTTATAAATTTTTTATATCAAAATTAAAACTATATTGCAAGTGTTAACCAAAAAGTGATTTTTTTCTACCTCTGTTTTTTATTACTGTGTTTTGTATGGAGCCCTCATTGAGTCAGGGACATCTCGCGGTGTTAGCTGGAAGCCAAATAGCTCACATAAACTAGTTAGCACATTTCATTTGCCTCCACTTTTGAGGGGGCATCATAAATTCAAAAAGAGATGGAATCTATTTCATAAAATTAGCTTCTCTATGTCCATCACATTCTTGGAGTAACTCTCCATAATCATTGATGGTACAGTTGCAATCCAGGCTCATACATTATGAATCTGATTATTGCATTAAACCATTACTACAAAATTATTTGTCTGTTGCATATCACAACATACACTTTATCTATTATCACAATATGTGTCATATCTTGTATAATCAGCACGCATATGGAGAATTAGTTCAAGTTACAGTAGAGCATCTCTTCTTGATATGGGACCTCCAAAACTAGCTAACTCTAACTTAGGTAATCCCATTTTAAGACGAGCATTTTTCACATCTAATGTGATTAGTGCTTTGATGGAATCATCATACATATGACATTTCTGATATGATATTATTTAAAAAATTTCTTGTTTTCATTAGTAACATCTATCTTGATATTGTTTTTTTAATTCGATACCAGTTTCTTTTTGATATTACTACAATCTCCCCGTCTTGCTTTGTTCCTTCATAGTCTATTGCAATTTTTCCAAACTCTTCATCAATGTCTTCTTTTACAGATACGGTGAATTTTATCTTCAATACATCATCTGTGTACAATGGTTTTAGAAATCTACTACTTCTATTCTCCCACTTTGAATCTCCATCAGTTCCAACAAATATGATGTAATTTCCATAAATTTGGCTCAGTCTGGTAAATTCACCCTCCATTCTTGATAGTATGGCTCTGCCTGAAACTAGTTTTTGTTTTGTATTTTGCATATCTTCTAAAAACGCATTTTTTATTCTAGAAAACTTTAGATATTCTGTTAGTTCTTTTTCTGAAATGCTGCATGTTGAAAAAAACTCATCTCCGACTTTGAACTCAGAGAATTTTTTCATCCTTATCTTGATTCATCAACACAAAATGTAACTTCAGATGAAGATGCCGCATTATCTGATACTAGGAAATTTAACGCTTGGGCAATTCTCTCGTTGTTTGGTTCCATTCCTGTAACTGAACCTGGAAATATTGAAAATATTCTAATCTTTGAATCAAGTACATCGCTTAGTTCTTGGTTTACTGTAGTTGTAAATGGCCTTAGTGCTCCACGAAATACCTCTACTTGTGCTCTTTGCAATCCCGTGACTTTTGTACCTGATGGCAAATCTGGTCCAATTATCATCATGGCACCTTTTGCATCTTTGTATAATCGTGGGTCTTTATCTCCCCCAGGAACAAACTGCTCTAGTGCTCTTTGTCCAACTATTGCAGGAGTTGTGATGAATTTTTCAATTAATTCTTGCCATTTTGCCCTTGATAATTCTGTTAGTTTTGTAATGTTTGGCAATTTTCCTGTGATGTGAATTACTGCTAGTATGCTGCCCAGATTAGTCTTTGCAGTATTTAGCCATCTTTGAACTTCATCTGGATTCTTGAGATTTACTATATGGGAGTGAAATTTTCCGCTAATGTATTCTTGTAATTCTTTTGGAGTTGATTCGGAGATAAAACATGCAACTTTGCCTCCATTTTTTGTAACGTGCTGTGCCAGATATTCAACTCTCTCTGCATCTGATTTTTCAGTTGCATCAATTGTAAAGACTACTGATCTTCCAGTAAAATCTTGCTGGTGTGTCCCTGGTGTGGTAGTACCAATATGTGGCTTGACTGGATAAAATACTCTGTCTCCTGGAATGATTTTGCCGTTTAGAATTTTTGCAATTTGATCATCACATAAATTCAAAACTGATTCTGCAACTTGTTCTTGTGCTAAGAATTGTTTGTCTGCAATCATATGTGATGTGTTGTTTTGAACTTTTTCTGCAATGCTTTGAATTTTATTTAATAGATTGCCAAGAGTAATAGTTAGTTTTGCAATGTCTTTTCCATTATCTTTTGATAGTTTTTGTGCGGCTTTTACAATCCCATCTTTTATAATATTTTGATCTTCGCCTAATAATGGTAATAGTTCCTTGTTTGCAGCATCGACTTGAACTGGTGTCAAGTCCTCAAAGCCACTCACTCGTAAAAATTCTGCTGCAGCTTTTGGATAAACTGTCTTGTAAATTCTATCTGAATGTACTGGACCTGGATTTGTTCCAATTGATATGATTTTTTTATCTGTTAATTCCCAAGACATTGCTTCTACTAGTCTGTTTTTTGCACCTTGTGATGCAGTGTATGGGCTTCTAAATCTGTATGGTCTTTGTTCCAGTGGTCTTTCTTCTGTGAAAAATGTTGAAATTGTGACAATCTTTCCATTTTCTTTCATTACTTTTAGTGCTTGAACTGAGCCCCAAAATGTTCCAGTCAAGTGAATATCAACTGTACTTTTGAATTCATCTAGTGGTGCATTTGCAAAGCAAGTGACAGGTCCTGAAACTCCTGCATTATTAATTACATAATCAACTGTTAGATTTTCTTTTTTTATTGTATCAAACATATCATTAATTCCAACTTCATCACTTACATCAACACCGGAGAAAATTCTTACAAATGCACTGCTATTTACTTTGGAAATTATTTCTTTTAGCATTACTGATGTTTCTTCTAATGGCTCTCGTCTTCTACCTAGGATAATTACACTGGCACCGTTTTCAATAAATTTTTTAGCAATGGCTTGTCCAATTCCAGTTCCACTGCCTGTTACTAGAGCAACTTTGCCCTGAAATTTTAGCATAGACATACTTACGAAACTTTTGTATTATTTAATTGGATTGATCTATGTGAGCAAATAATTTCTTGATATCTTTATTTGTGGGTATGGTTTTTTGTCTTTCATGCATGATTCAGAATCAGATACATTTGTCTTACAATCTTGGCCTGAGAAATTTTCTGATATGCTAAAAAAGATCGGAGTTGATTCTGAATCAAAACAAATTGGAACTGATGACGTTGAAAAAGGCGATTATTACAGTAGATATTTTTCTCATACTCCTAGAATGATGACAAACAAAGGTTGTCTTGATATTAAGAATTCTAATATTGACATAATTCAAATTATTCAAAAGGGATAATGATGCAAGATCCAAATCCAATGCCATGGGGCGCACTTGATAGATATCAGGCACACTTTATTGTTAGAAAACAAACTGATCATGGAGTAAACTATGTTGCTACCACTAAACTTACAACAAAGGGATATTTTTCCTCAAAAACAATTCTTAAAGTAGAGTGGAACGGAGGCGGTAGTCTTGCCCAAAAACTCAATGAGGACAACACACTAAATGAGATGATTGCAAAACAATCAATCTCTGACGCTACAATTTTCATAGAGCCAACTGATGGTGCCATTAGAATTAGAAACAAATGGAAGAATCATCTAGAATTTGGAATTACAAAAGAACTCTTTGAGATTTATGATAGAATAGCTGGACACATAAAAAACGTCTAGGCTTTCCACCAGTCTAGTGCAAGAAAATCTACTTTGTCTTTTCCTCTTGGTATTGCCAAGATGAATTGTTTTCTTACTGTAGTTGCAAGTCTTCCTGCCAAAACAATTCCAGTTGATGTGATTGAGTCATTTCTGTTATACACCTGAATCAAAAATGGCGCATGATCAATACCCGGTCCTTTCTCATACACTGCAAAATCGCATCCAAATTTTATTCCAGGATTAATCACATATCCTTTGTCTCGAAAGTTTTTGTACACTAGATATTTTTTATCAAAATCATGATATTCTTTTTTACATTTTTCTGTCATCTCTTCAACTGTGATCTTTTGATTTGATTTGTAAATGGTGATTTTTTTATTCTCAAGCAGATACAATCCTTCTATAAGGTCTAAAATTAATGGAACATTGATTTCTTCAGGTTTTGGTTTTGGAATTCCAATTGGTTTACCATAATATCCATGACTAAATAATTTACGTGAATCTTCAATATTCCATACGATGATTCTATTTTCAATTAGTTCTGTTCGCATCTAGTTTTTTTAAATCATTTGCGTATATGAATTCTCTATTCTGAATCTGCGCATAACTTTATTGTATGGCCAGAGTCATTTTTGCAAGCCTCAATTATCCTCTGTCTGATTCTCTTTTCTTGTTTTTCTGTTATGCCTTTCATAAGCAATGTGATTTCTCTGAGACAAACTATCTTGGTTATAGCTAACTTTTTTTGCAAATTAAGATAAAAATTTTAAAGTAAAAAAATGGATGTGATTTATAGACTCAATGCTAATAGTATGAAAGAATCTGAGACACGCTGACATTTGTCTGACATTTCTTCAATTCCCTCAATTACGTCTTTTATCAGCAGTAATTCTTTGGTGTTTGTAACTTCTGATAAAAGTTTGATTGTTGCCTGTCTATATTTGACGTCTATCTCACGTTCTATCTTTTGTGTTTCTTGTGCTAGTTCAATTGCATTAGCAGTATTGGTGTTTAGACTACGTATGATCTCATTTAGCTTGTAAACTTCGTCTACTACCAACTCTATCAACTTTGTGATATCTTCATCCAGCTTTGCACTTTTCAGTGTAGTTATCTTGATGTTAGAAAGCTTGAATGCTATTCCTGTGATATAACCTGCAATCTCATCCATTGTGTATGCTGTATTGAGAAGGTTCTCTCTGTTCATGATCAAACCTCCTACATCAGCTACCTCTCTAGTGATTTTTCTTCTAAGGTTTTCCACTTCTTCTTCAATAGTTGATATTTGCTCAAGTGAATTTTTGATACCTGTTTTGTCTTTTTTCATCATCAGGTCTGGTAGTGTTGCAAGTTCTCTGGCTGCATTTAAAATTCTGTTGATTTCGTCTTGTAAAACTGCTATAGCCTTTCTTTTTGCTTGAACTTCAAGCTCTCCGCTATACATTTCTAGATTTCAAAATATGCTCAGGTAATTTAAATCCTCTATGGTTGATTGTAATTTTTGCGCATAAATTACATTAAATTTTTGTCATGAGCTACTTTTTTCTGCCCTTTGAATAGTGTCATTATCTCCTCATTAGTTGATGCGTCCTCTGCATCTTTTTCCAGTCTTATTTTTCCAGTAAACTTTGGAAATCTCAATGCCAGTCCAGTGTCTTTTCTAATTTCATTTCTTGCTGCCTTGTGAATTGGACTAAGAGTTATTTCAGATGCCACCACTTCAATTACTAGTTCTGGCTCAAACCATACATCAGCTTCCATCTCGCTATCTATTCTTGGATTTTTCTTTATTGTTACTTTATCTGATAGAATTTGATAAAGCTGATCCAAGTCTTCATCCGTAAATCCTGTTCCGACTTTGCATATGCTTGTAAATATGTCCGTATCATAATCATACGAAGCTAAAAGTAGTGTTCCATATTTTCCAGTTCGTCTACCCTTTCCAAAAAATGCACCGATTACTACAAGGTCCAAACTGTCTCCAAGTTCATTTCGGTATTCTCGTTTTAGTTTCAGCCAATAACTTCCTCTGGAGCCAGCTTGATATGGTTTGTCTAACATCTTTAGCATTACTCCTTCACATCCAGAATTGATGCTATTTTCCAAAAATTCTTCAATATCGTCTTGATTGTTTATGATAGTCATAGGTATGTGCTTTGCATAGTCATCTTCTTTTACAATTTTTTCCAAAATACTTCTTCTTTCTTTGTATCCTAATTCCAAACAGCTTTTTCCATCATGATACAGTACATCAAAAAAATTTACAGTGATTGGATACTGTGCCACTGCTTTTTCTACCTGGTATTTTCTTCTTCGATGCATCAGTTCTTGAAATGGTAAAAACTCTCCAGTGTTTTCATTGATTGCAACTGCCTCTGCTTCTAAAATCACTTTTTGTGCTACAATTGCTTTAGGGATTTTTTCTACAATATCTGGATAATAGCTTGTGATGTTTTCCAAGCTTCTTGAAAATAATACTACTTTCTCTCCTTCAATGTGTAACTGAACTCTTTCTCCATCCAATTTGTACTCTGCAGCAAAGTTGTTTCCTAGTTTTTCAATTGCCTCTTCTTCACTTTTTACTCTGTCTGCCAGCATTGGTCGTATAGGATTGAACAAATTGATTTCAAATTCCTCTACCCCTTTCAGTCCTTTGCTTGCAATGGTATTTGCAACCTTTCCTAGATCACTTGATACGTTGTATGCATGCTCCAAAACTTTTCTGTTTTCTTTATTGTTTGTAAACGCAATGGCAAGTGCATCCATTACTGTATTTTCTGCAATGCCTAATCGTAATGTTCCAAGTAAAATCTTTAGGATGAATTTAGCTTCAACTGGACTTGCATCGTTGAGTAATCCTGAAATGTATTTCATCTTTCTGTCCTGAGTCTTTGAGCCTTCTAGTTTTGCAATTGTAAACAAGTTCTCATAGACTCGCTCAACTGTAATATCTTGAACCATAAACGTGGTCTGTTCCTTTTGCTCTAAAATTTTGGATGCTGCATGTCCCAAGTCCCCGCTTTTTCTGTATTCATCTTCAATTTTCTTTTCAGCATTGTCAGACCCTGCTGATTTTGCTATTGCTCTTATTGCTAGTTTTTCTGCAACTCCTAATTCAATTCCCTCAAAATCTGGTCTTAATTTTCCTTGTAAGAGATAAACAATTCTTGAAATCACGTCTTGTGGGGTCTTTTCAAATAATTCTACAAGATACTGCGTTAGCTCTAGTCTCTTTGTAGTAGATTCCATTTTACTAAATGCATCAGCTAGAATAGAAAACTCCACTCTAGTTCTATTGTATTATCCTGAATAAAAGTCTGAATCTTGATTATTCCAAAATACCATTCTTACTGTGAATTGCAATAATTGAATTCATCTACAAACTTGTTCAAATCGCCATCGGATTTATCACTTGCATATTCAATGCATTTGTCATTTCCAGATGTCATTATTTCGCTGTATCCAAAGGATTCTTTTGGTATTGTTGTCTCCTTGTTTTCTGCATCTATCGGTATTGTTGTCTCATTATGTTCTAAATTCTTTACTGGTGGATGTTTGCCATACAGTATCTTTTCACCTATATCTGGATACACGACAAAGGATACTGTCATTAATATTGAAAAAATAATACCTATAGACAGACTAATCATCTTACCCAAAGTCATCTTCATGTGGTTTCTTTTCAAATCACTGTGAAATAGACTAATCGTTTACAACCTGTTTTCAGAATTTATCGTATATTACATTCCTAAAATCTTTGATTATATTTCAAATGTATCTGAAAATTGTTGGCTTGTCTGATTTTGAAAGTTTTGACACCATGGCAAAATTGTACAATGGGTATGATTTTTTGTACTGTTTCATAAAACTCCAAGCTACATCATGAGTCTTAAATTCAGTGCGAATGTCGCTTATCTCGCTTTCTCTTCCATAAACATCAAAGATTATCACTGAATAGCTCTTTGGACGATTATGTGGTCTTGCCTTTAACAGCCATAACAATGCAAACAAAAAGACTGCCCCTAAAATTATTGTCTCACCAGCATATCTAAAAAATGTCATAAATGTTGCTGGTATGGTTTGCCCAAACAATACTGCCATAAAATTTGAAAATGAAATTACTGCAACAGCTGTAAAGATGTATGTTTTCCAATCAAAAACCTTCAAGATTCGCTGCAAGGGTGATTTTGGTATGTTGTAATTTCTTTTAACTATTTCTCAATTTTGTTCTGTGTTTTTAATCTGGATCTTCATAATTTTCTTTCTTTTGTGGCTTTGCAGCAGATTCCTCTATTGGTTTCATCTTGGCTTCTAGTACTTCTATTCTGGCTCTGTATCCTTCAGCATATTCTAATTCTGATGGAACAAGTGTAGCTGGGTGAATGAATCCCTGACTTCTCATTGCAAGTGCTTTTTTTGTTGCGATCTCTCGTATGTAATCCCAATCTGGAGTTGAAAATCCATCAAATGGGCCTGTAAGTTTTCCATCATGCATGCTAAATACAAGTGCCTCTACAATTGGGATGCAAAAGTTGATCGATGCTGCAGAGTTTAGCTTTACTGGCATTAGTGGCATGTTGTGACTTCCTCGTGTGTTTCCTGCAACATAGTGTGGATTGTTAAACACACTGCCTACTTCTTCTGTTGCTGGAAAATTCTTTTGTGTTCTGATTAGGCATATTGGATCATCTTTTCCGACATATGTTCCTGCAATGTTATGCAGCCTATCTGTTGATGCTGCAAGAATTGGTTCTCCTTGTTTTGTTGTAACTGTTGCAACTACATATCTTCCTGGATACATTAAAGCTGCTTCAATTGTTGGCTTGTCTTCCCACAATGAAAGTTTTGCAATTTTTCCTTCTTCTACATCCATGACATTAATTATCACACCACTTGCAAGTGATTTGTTTACAATCAGTCCTGTATTGCTTAAACTATCTACAAACATTCTGTAAATTGGATAGTTAAATGCACCTGGTTCTGTTTTGTCTGCTGCAAAAACTGTAAATGCCTCATTTGGTCTTTCTTCAAATTCCATCTCTGCAACACCGGGTCCCATTCCTTTCACATTTCCTGAAAAAGAATCTTTTAGAAGATCTTGACCTGCTCCGTAAAGTCCTTCTTGTTTTGCAACTTGTGTTCCTGCCATAAATGCATCCCACGCTAATTTGTGAATTTTATCATTGTCCATTCCATGTGTATGTGACATGACAATGTGAACATCATCCCCACAATATCCTATATAATGATCAATCAATAAATTGCCAGAACTCTTGACAGTTTTTCTAACTGCTTCTATCAGTGCATCACTAGGTCTAGTATGTCCACCGATTCCACCTACATCTGCTTTAATTACTGAGACTGTAATTTTCATGACTTCTCTGTTTTTCCCTTTGATTTATGTGTAATTTTTCAAATTTTTTTGATCTAAAAATTCTTGAAAAAATTATAGATTTTTTTCAAAAATTCATAACAGTAATAAATCCCCTCGAATACCGATTCGATATGGCAGTTAAACCCCACCTAAACATGATTGTTACAGGTCATATTGATAATGGAAAATCAACAACTATGGGTCATTTCTTAATGGATCTTGGTGTTGTAGATGAGAGAACTATTGCAGCACATGGAGCCGAATCCGAAAAGACCGGAAAAGGTGATACTTTCAAGTACGCGTGGGTTATGGATAATATTAAAGATGAAAGAGAACGAGGTATTACAATTGATCTTGCTTTCCAAAAGTTTGAAACCCCAAAATACTTCTTTACATTAATTGATGCCCCTGGTCACAGAGACTTTATCAAAAACATGATTACTGGTGCATCTGAAGCAGACGCAGCTATTTTGGTGCTTTCAGCAAAAGAAGGTGAAACTGACACTGCAACTGCTGCAGGCGGTCAAGCAAGAGAACATGCATTTTTACTAAAAACACTAGGTGTTGGTCAACTTATTGTTGCAATTAACAAAATGGATGCAGTTGACTATAAAGAGGCAGCATTCAAAGCAGCAAAAGAAAAAGGTGAAAAACTAGTAAGATCTGTAGGTTACAAACTAGAAAATGTACCATTCATTCCAATTTCTGGATGGAAAGGTGATAACTTGGTTAAAAAATCAGATGCCATGGCATGGTATACTGGAAAGACACTACTCCAAGCATTTGATGACTTTACAATCCCTGAAAAACCAATTGGTAAACCATTACGTGTTCCAATTCAAGATGTATACACCATTACTGGTGTAGGTACTGTACCTGTAGGTAGAGTTGAAACCGGAGTCATGAAAGCAGGACAAAAAATCATTGTAATGCCTTCTGGTGCTCTAGGTGAAATCAAATCAATTGAAACTCACCACACAGAAATGCCAACTGCAGAAGCAGGTGATAACATTGGATTCAACCTTAGAGGTATTGAAAAGAAAGATATCAAAAGAGGAGATGTACTTGGAACTCCAGATGCACCGCCAAAGGTTGCAAAAGAATTCAAAGCACAAATCATAATTATTCATCATCCAACAGCTATTGCACCTGGTTATACTCCAGTTATGCACTGTCACACTGCACAAGTTGCAGCAACTGTAACTGAATTCCTCCAAAAGATCAATCCAGCTACCGGCGCAGTTGAAGAAGAGAATCCAAAGTTCCTCAAAGTCGGTGATGCAGCAATTGTCAAAATCAGACCTGTAAGACCAACTTGTGTAGAAACTTTCCAAGAATTTCCTGAAATGGGTAGATTTGCACTTCGAGATATGGGCGCAACTATTGCAGCAGGAATCATTAAGGAAATTACTGAAGAGTTCAAACCATAGGTTGAGTTGGCATGACTCAAACCGCTCGTGTCAAACTAACTAGCACCAGTCTTCCTAAACTTGATGGTGTATGTGGTGAGATTATGGGCATTGGTAAAAAAACTGGTGTTAAAGTAAAAGGACCAACTCCATTACCTGTTAAGAAACTACATGTTGCAACAAGAAAATCTCCATGCGGTAACGGAACTGAAACATATGAAAAATGGGAAATGAAGATGCATCGAAGAATTATTAACATTAGTGCCGACGACAAAGCAATCAGACAATTAATGAGACTAAAGATCCCTGATGATGTTTACATTGAATTATCCCTAACATAATCTGGTATCCTTAAATTATAGAAATTTTGATGATAAATATGGCTGAAGAAAACCTCGAAAGTGTTCAAGAAACTACTGAAACATTTGATGTAATTTACTCTTGTTTAAGATGCGGAACCAATGTTTCAAACACTGAATTATCTAGACTACCTGAAATCAAATGTATTTGTGGATTTAGAGTATTTACAAAGACACGACCTCCTGTAGTTAAAACAGTCAAAGCAATCTAGTTACCTGTCTTTTTTGTAACTGTGTTCTCTTTGCAAATGTGTTCTCATATCTTCCATATTTGAAAAATATTTCTTACATTCTTTACAGTCATACTGCAAATCTTTTCCATGTACAATTTGTTTGTGATTCATCAGTTCTTCTTGTTGTGAAAACTTACTGCTACAAACATCACAAGCAAATTTTTTAAAAAATCCCATCTTTACCCCAACTCTGCTTTCTTTTCATCCCAACATTTTCTGCAGAGCTGACCTTCTATCTTCCATTTACTTTTTGGATTGTGTCTGATAAATCCCATCTCTGTTCCGCATAATGCACAAAATTTTTTCTTTACTTCAAAAGACTCTTCTTTTTTATCAAAACATTCTTTGCATAACAAGCCTTCCATATCCCATTGCCATCTTGGCTCCCACAACTCTGAGATGATCTTTATTGTTCCACATGACACACATGCTTGTCTTACCTTTCCCTCATAGTATTCCTTTGATTTATCAAAATGACAATCTCCGCAAAGCACACCCTTGATATTCCATTCTTTTTTAGGTTTGTGTTTGTGCGTTAGCTCTTTGTTACAAATAGTACAATATGTTGGCTTTTTACCAAATAATCTCATATGCTATATTGTAATTGAAATAATTTAAGTTAATACAAATCTACCCGACAATCCATTCTTTGTTGTTTTTGTGATTTTAATGCCAACCTCAAAAATCAACTCTATTGTTATTAGCCAGATAAAAAATATGAAAATTGATATTTTGAAAAACAATCCTGAAAAAGCAAAGAATCACATTACAAAAAAAATTCTGACAGTTAGTCCAGAAAATAACGTTGGTTACATAAAAGAAATTTTGACCTCAAAAGCCAAACAGTTTGAAACTATTGGATACGTGTACGTTGTAGATAATACTCAAAAATTAGTCGGTGTAATATCTCTAAAGGAGATACTGCAAGAAAGTAATGAAACATTTGCTGAAAAACTAATGATAAAAAATGTCATCTCTATCAGAGAGGACACTCATCAAGAAAAGGTAGTTGATCTTGCTCTAAAGTATGGCTTTTGGTCTATTCCAGTAGTGGATAATGAAAATCATTTGCTTGGTGTAATTACACATCAAACAATTCTTTCAATATTCCATCATGAAGTAAGAGAAGATGTTTTGAGGTCTAGTGGCATCCATCATAAAATCAAAGAGATTGAATCACTTCAAACACCTGCATCAAGATTGGTCAAAGCACGTCTGCCTTCTTTATTCATTGGGCTTCTTGGAGGATTAGTTGCAGCAGCAATAATTTCTAATTTTGAATCGTTTCTAAATAAATACATTATTCTTGCATCTTTTATTCCTGTAATTGTTTATCTTAGTGATGCTGTAGGAACACAGTCTCAGACATTAGTAATTAGGATGATTGCCCTTGAGCCCAATTTTTCTTTAAGGCGATATATGTTAAGAGAAATAAAAATTGGGTCTCTTCTTGGATTAATTTTTGCAGTATCTATTTTTGCAGCAGTATCTTTTGGTTGGGGACACCTTGATCTTGGAATTGTTATAGGCTCTTCAATTTTTCTAAGTATGATATTTCAAACATTTTTCTCTGCATATGTTTCAATTATTTTTGATAAATTTGGAATAGACCCCGCAACAGCTACTGGTCCTATTGCAACTATTATCAGCGATATCACCACAATTGTTGTGTACTTTGGCATTGCCATATTTCTGTTACATTATTTCGAAACAATTTCACTATGAGAATAATCTAATTACACAACCAAATACTTGGCAGTCCAATGAATGCAAATAAAATAAAAACAAAAAATAACAAAAAGCGTTTAACTGGTTAGTATTTTTTCAAGGGCTTGGCTTGCATTTAGCATACCGTTTCTCTTGGCAAATTCTTCGATCATTTTGTATTGTTTTTCTGTAAAACAAACTGGCATTGAGCGATTTTCCATACTAATATCGTATTTTATTCTCTAATATCTTTTGTGTTAGGAAAGATATTAGATGGCAAATTATTATCTATAATATTGACAAAGAAAATCCAGATCCTAGTGATAGGGCATAATGATAATGGTTGCACTCCCAATCATGAAAAAATTGCATATGAGATAGGTTACGAAGTGGCAAAATCCAACTGTGTTCTTATTACAGGTGGATTGGGCGGTGTAATGAAAGCCGCATCTCATGGTGCACATGACGCTAATGGATTGGCTATAGGAATTATTCCTCAAGATGATGCATCATTTGCAAATGAATTTTGTGATATTGTAATTCCAAGTGGAATGGGACTAACAAGAGATTTTCTAACTGCTCTGTCTGCTGATGGTATAATCATAGTTGGTGGTGGCTCTGGAACTTTATCTGAAATATGTGCTGCATACATGCACAACAAACCAATGGTTGCAATCAGAAATACTGGTGGAACAGCTGATAGATTCATTGATGGATATGTAGATCAAAGAAAAAATATCAAAATTATTGGAGTCGATTCTCCAAAAGATGCTGTAAAGAAGATTCTTGAATTAATTACTGCATAGAAATTAGCAATGGATCTGG
Source organism: Nitrososphaeraceae archaeon (assembly GCA_025930495.1). Taxonomy (GTDB): domain Archaea; phylum Thermoproteota; class Nitrososphaeria; order Nitrososphaerales; family Nitrosopumilaceae; genus Nitrosarchaeum. The sequence continues at coordinate 6,851 of JAICOU010000007.1, read as the reverse complement.
CTCATAGAAATTACCATGTTTTGATGCTAGTTGTTTTAGCTCGTTTACAATATTTTTGATTCCTATTTCTTTTGCTGTGTCAAATAGCGGTTTTTTTAATCCAAGACCTAACTGTGCAGCCTTTTCAATTTCTGCAATATCACTGGCTTTGTTTGTAACAAGCCAAGCTGCATTGTTTAAGATGTTTGCAACAAGTTGAATTGGATTGCATTTATCTGCCAACTCTTCTGATAATGGAACACGTTCATATTTTTCATCTGAATATTTGTAAAACCCCTCACCTGATTTTTGCCCTAGTTTTTTTGCATCAAACATTTTTTCAATTGTTGGATGTGGCAAAATTACTTTTTTATCACGTAAGTGCATCTCTATTGTTGCCTTGTGTATTACATCCATTCCTGTAAAATCAGCTAGCTCAAAAATTCCCATTGGGAATCCAAGTTTGAATTTCACTGCAGAATCAATCTCAGTCATTGTTGCACCGGTTCTGTCCATCATGTAACATGCTTCGTGGATCATTGGAATGAATAATCTGTTAATGATGAATCCTGGAACATCCCTTCTGCATAGGACGGATTCTTTTTTTACTGTTCTTACATATTCTTGAGTTAAATTCACTATCTCTTGTGATGTTTTCTCTCCGGGAATTACTTCTACTAGTTTCATTAGTTGTGGCGGATTGAAAAAATGAATCCCGATAAATTTTTCTGGGCGTGATGTTGTATTTGCAATCTCTGTAATTGGTAATGTGCTTGTATTTGATGCAAAAATAACGTCTTTACCTGCAACTGCGTCTAATTCAGCATACACTTTTTTCTTTAACTCCATAATTTCTGGAACCACCTCAATTACGAGTTGTGCATCTTTTACAGCTTCTGCAAGATTGACTATTGGTGTGATTCTTGAATAAATTGAATCTGCTTCTTGCTGTGAAATTTTTCCTTTGGTTACTAATTTATCTAAACTCCATTTTATTTTCTCCATTGCTTTATCTAAAAATCCCTGCTCAATATCTCTGAGAATTACATTGTATCCTGCAGTAGCTGAAACTTGTGCAATGCCATGCCCCATTATGCCAGACCCAAGTACTGTGATGTTTTTTAGATTCATCAGGTTTTCAAAAACCTCGTATCCTTTATAATGTATTTCAAAAATTTACTAAATCATGGGTCTATTCAAACGAAAAGACAAAGACAATGAAACCAAATGTGATGTATGTGGTTTAGAATTACATGACTCAGAACGCCTCAAAAGACACACAAAAAAGGCACACGGAAATATACCTGAAAAGAAACTAGATCCAAATTCTGGTTCAGGCGGTACATGGTAACTGGAATTTAGTCAGAAAATGATGCACAATAATTGAATCATAGCAGTTAATATTTTGATTATGTGTTAAAGTGATATGGATTGTATTTTTTGTAAAATAGTTTCTGGTCAAATTCCATCTAGACTCATCAAAGAAACCATCCACTCTATGGCATTTTTAGATGCATTTCCATTGACTAAAGGCCATACTCTAGTAATTCCAAAAAATCACCATGTAAAAATTCAAGACATGACTAGTGAAGAAAACTCTGACTTGTTCTCACTAGTCCACAAAGTTATTCCAAAAATTGACAAACTAACTGGTGCAACACTTGTTGCAATCCATAATGGAAAAGAAGCAGGACAAGAAATTCCACATGTTCATGTACATCTAGTCCCTCGTGCTGTAGCTGATTCTGCAGGTGCAATTCATAGCATGTTTAATCCTGTAAAGTTTTCTGATTCAGAGATTGAAGAAATTTATAATAAATTAAAATAATTTTCAATAAGGAAATAATCTCTCTTTTGTATCTATATTTTCTACAATTATTGCTTTAGTGGGGCAGGTCTCAGCAGCATTCATTATTTTGTTTATTCCTGCACCTTTTGGATTTATGACTGATGATTTTGGATTTGATTTTGAATTTTTGTTTATTGCAAAAACATCTGGAGCAATTATTTCACAACTACAGCATCCTATGCACAAACTTTTATCCACATCCACAAATAGATTGGGTTGCTTTTCAGGCTCTTTTGCTTTTTCATATTCTCCATGTCTTCCATCTGAGCGTACATGTGCATTGTATTCTTCCCAGAATTTTTTTTCATATTCTTTCCAAAATGTAGGATCTCCTTCTTCAAATTCACGTGTATATTTACTCCAGTCTTGCTCTGGTATGTTTTCTGCTGATGGCGCACCCCATTGGGATTTTTTTTCAAAATTATTTTTGTTATTTGCATCTGTAAATTTTTGTTTTGTTTCATTAGTATTTTGGCTGAAATTTTTCCTCAAATGGTTGTATGCTTCTGTAATTTTTTTGAATTCATTGCCTTCTTTTTCACTAGTGTTCTTATCAGGGTGAAACTCGAGGACTAGTTTTCTGTATGCTATTTTTATCTCATCCCATGATGATTCTGATTTTATATTCAATGCTCTGAGGGCTTGATATGTATTCACTACTACTAGAAATTTCTCATATGTTAAAAACAATTACACAAGACTTGGCTTTGGTTTATTCTAAAATGATCTCATCTTCTGGTTTCCATGCGGGTTCTACGATGCATAAAAATCGTAGATTCACAGAACCTGTGTTTTCTATGTATTGCTCTGACATTGGTGGAACATACACCGAATCATCTTTTTTTAATTGATATGGTTCATCATTTATTCTCAAAATTGCATCACCTTCTAAAATATAATAAATCTCTGATGATTGTATCTTGTGTAGTAGTGTCCTTTTTCCTGGTTCTAATGTAAATTGCGCTAGACTATAGTTGATTCCATTTAGTGTGTTATGTGGATGAAAGTATTGTTTTATCTTTGTTCCTTCGTTTCCTGAAATTATTTCTACTTCGGAGCTTTTTCTAATTGACATTTTGGGAAATCATATCTTTTTTGTGACATCTGTCTTAAAGTCTGACTCATACCATGTTGTTTTGTATTCTGAATTCTTAGATGGTAAAATATTGATTGCAATATGCGAAAACGTCTTTTTGTTTGATGAGCCATGTGTATGTAGTGTGTTAGATGAAATGTACACAATATCCCCTTCTTTGAGGCTAATTTTTTCAGTTCGCTTAATTTTGAAATTTGTCTTGTTTGTACCGTATTTTCTAAATGTTTCAAGGCTGCCAATTCCTTTGGTGACTAGTAAGATTTGGTTGCCATTATGCAAATGTATCTTTGTTTTTGCGCCATTTTCAAAGTAAACATGATAGATGTCTTGTTCTTTTGATTTTATTTTAGATGAAATATCTTTCATGTGTACTTTGTTGGTAAACCACTCTGGATTGATCTTTCTTTTGCCCCCCGATGAATAGATGTTTGATTTTTTCATTTTAATCCTTATGATGTGTAAAATTTCATCTGTTGTATTATGTTTTTCTAAATTTATCTTGTGAAATAATTCTAGAGTTTCACTAGTTTTCTGAACTGATCATTGCTGTGTAGTTTTTCAAATAATTTTTCTTCTTTGGCCCATGCCCTGATTATTTTGGGATTCAAATCGACTGCTTTTTTTAATAATTCTAATGATTCTGGAAATTCCTCTAGTGCTGACTTGCTTCTTGATTTTGCATATATGACATTTACATTGTCTTTGTGGTTTGCAAGTATCTGATCAAAAATTTCTATTGCTTTTTTATTATTTTCTAATTCTGCTAATTCTATTCCTATGTGAAACAATGCATCCATGTGACTGGGATGTTTTTTGTGAACGTTTTCAAAACAATTCAGTGCTTCCTCATGCCTTTTTAGTTTTCCCAAAACTATTCCTTTGTAAAATTGTGCATTTGGTTTTCTAGGTTCTATGCTCATTGCTTTGTCAAGGTAATTCAGTGCTTCCTCATGATCTTGTAATTTATCAAGTAAAACACCTTTGTTAAAATATGATGGCCCATATTTTGGGTCTGCCTTTATTGCCATATCGTAGCACTCTGATGCACCTTGAATGTTTCCCATCTCTGCCATTGCAATTCCTTTATTGTTGATTGCAGATGCGTCCTTGGAGTTTATTTCTAACAACAAATCAAAGCATGTTATCGCATCACTATACTTTTTGATTTGATTTAATGCCAATCCTTTATTGTATAGTGCTGATATGTTTTTTGAATCCTGCTTTAGCACTTTGCTAAATAATACGATTGCCCCTTTGGGCTGATTTCTTTCCATTAGCGACATTGCATGGTACATCAAGTCTTCCGAGTCTTCTTTTGAACCAAACAAGCCCATGATTAGTTACAAAATGATATGGGTAATGAAAGTTTAGTTTCGTGTGAATTTCCAAATGCTGTATTTTCAGTAAATCTGAGATTGCTGAAAATTCTCAGATGCTGTAATCATCTTTTTTATGTCATCTTTAGTGTGTGTATTGGATATGGCCCCTAGTTTTCCAGGCAAAAAGAATATCCCGTCTTGTGCAATCATCTTAAAGTGATATTTGTAGAGTAATTTGCTATCACATTTTGCAGCTTGAGCAGAATTTATCACCTCTGTAATTCCATCTTTTACAAAATGTGTCATAAATAATGAGCCTTGACCAGTTATGACTACTTTGTCTCCAAATACTTTGCCTATCTCGTCTCTTGTAAATTTTCCCAAAGAGTTAATCTTTGGATAGATAGTGTTTTTTGATTTTTTTAATTCTGTTAATGTTGCAAATCCTGAAGTCATTGACATGGGGTTTGCAGAAAATGTTCCTCCCCCAATATATGATCTTTCTGATTTTTTCTTTCCTGTGGTATCAGCATGTTTCATTATTTCTTTTTTGCCGCACATTACACCAATTGGCATTCCACCACCTACAATTTTTCCTAATGTTACAATGTCCGGATCAAGTTTCATGGTAGTATACAAGCATCCAAATCTAAATCTAAATCCTGTTACAATCTCATCTAGTATGAATAATGATTTATTTTTGTGAGCAAACTCTTGTATTCCTTTTAGGTATTCTGGAGTTGCTGGGATACATCCCCCACCACCTAATACTGGCTCGATTATTATTCCTGCCAAATCCCTTGAAACTTTTTTGAGAATTGTAAGCGATCTCTCTAAATCATTAAATGGCATTGATATTATTTTTTCCTCATTTACAACACCACTGCTTTCTGATTCTGAAAATGGCCAGTTTACACTCTTTAGTAAATCTGATGTGTATCCGTGCCATCCGCCGTCTATTTTTGCAATGATTTTTTTACCCGTTACAGAACGTGCAAGTCTTACTGCATACATTGTAGCTTCAGTACCTGATGTGACATAACGAATCTTCTCCGCTACTGGAACTGCCTTTGAAATTAAATCTGATAATTTGATAGTTTGCTCATTTACTGTGCCATACATCCAACTTTTTTCAATCTGTTTTTTCAGTGAATCTTTGACTTGTTTTGGGCCATGTCCTAAAATTAAACTCCAATGACCCATCCAGTAATCTGTATACTTGTTATCATCAATATCCACCAAATTTTTTCCTGACGATGATTTTACAACAAATGGATATGGTTCAAAAAATCGTATGTTGTGACTTACCCCATTTACATGAAGTTTAGATGATGTTGAAAATAACCTTGCAGATTTTTTTGTCTTTTTTTTGTAATCTAAAATAACACTCATTTTATTTTTCTATTTACTACCAAATTAAGTGATTATTTAATCGATGATCGCCATTTTTCGCCATGGTTTATATGTATTTGAAAAGTTTGACCTTCTGCATACGTAAAGCAATAGGCGGCGCTTGTGATGAAAGTATGGTAATGCACCATTTTATGATTCATAGGCCTCCATTTACGCATACAAAATGAGGATCTGATCAACTGATCAAATCTGAAATGTGAAGATTATGTGCATCCGTCAATTCCAATATAGTACAATGTGTACTTCAATAATCAAGTAAAAACAGAATCCGGTTGATCCTGCCGGACCTGACTGCTATCGGATTGATACTAAGCCATGCGAGTCATTGTAGCAATACAAGGCAGACGGCTCAGTAACGCGTAGTCAATCTACCCTATGGACGGGAATAATCTCGGGAAACTGAGAATAATGCCCGATAGAACATTATGCCTGGAATGGTTTATGTTTCAAATGATTTATCGCCATAGGATGGGACTGCGGCCTATCAGTTTGTTGGTGAGGTAATGGCCCACCAAGACTATTACAGGTACGGGCTCTGAGAGGAGTGGCCCGGAGATGGGTACTGAGACACGGACCCAGGCCCTATGGGGCGCAGCAGGCGAGAAAACTTTGCAATGTGCGAAAGCACGACAAGGTTAATCCGAGTGGTTTCTGCTAAAGAAACCTTTTGTCAGTCCTAGAAACACTAACGAATAAGGGGTGGGCAAGTTCTGGTGTCAGCCGCCGCGGTAAAACCAGCACCTCAAGTGGTCAGGATGATTATTGGGCCTAAAGCATCCGTAGCTCGTTTTGTAAGTTTTCGGTTAAATCCATGCGCTTAACGTATGGGCTGCCGGGAATACTGCATAACTAGGAAGTGGGAGAGGTAGACGGTACTCGGTAGGAAGGGGTAAAATCCTTTGATCTATTGATGACCACCTGTGGCGAAGGCGGTCTACCAGAACACGTTCGACGGTGAGGGATGAAAGCTGGGGGAGCAAACCGGATTAGATACCCGGGTAGTCCCAGCTGTAAACTATGCAAACTCAGTGATGCATTGGCTTGTGGCCAATGCAGTGCTGCAGGGAAGCCGTTAAGTTTGCCGCCTGGGAAGTACGTACGCAAGTATGAAACTTAAAGGAATTGGCGGGGGAGCACCACAAGGGGTGAAGCCTGCGGTTCAATTGGAGTCAACGCCAGAAATCTTACCCGGAGA
>JAICOU010000099.1 GCA_025930495.1 Nitrososphaeraceae archaeon | reverse complement strand
TTTGATTCTGGTTTTGATTCTGGTTTTGATTCTGGTTTTGATTCTGGTTTTGATTCTGGTTTTGATTCTGGTTTTGATTCTGGTTTTGATTCTGGTTTTGATTCTGGTTTTGATTCTGGTTTTGATTCTGAAGAAATTTTTTTAGTATCTACTCCTGATAATGAACCAAACACAGCTTCTAGAAAAGTTTCTTTATCAAAAGGTTTTAGATCTGCATATTCTTGTCCAACACCAACATAAAGCACAGGAGTAGATGTAATTTTCACAATTGATAATGCAGCTCCACCACGTGCATCTGCATCACTTTTTGTTAAAATTGAACCATTGAATTTTACGTGTTCAAAAAATTCGCGTGCCTGGTTTACAGTATCATTTCCAGCTAAAGAATCACCAACAAAAATTTTGAAATCAGGATTTACTACTTTGGTGATTTTAGCAATTTGTTCCATCAGGTTTTTACTAGTTTGCATTCTACCTGCAGTATCAATTAGTACACAATCCATTTTGTGTGATTTTGCATAAAGAACTGCATCTCGCGCAACAGCGGCAGGATCAGAATTATAGTTTTGAGCAACTAATTTTAGATTCAAACGATTTGTGTGTTCACGTAACTGCTCTATTGCTCCTGCTCTAAATGTATCAGCAGCTGCTACCACTATAGAATATTTTGCTTGTTGTAACATGTGAGCTACTTTAGCAAGAGAAGTGGTTTTCCCAGTTCCGTTAATTCCTACAAATAGTATGAGAAAAGGATTACCCGTTTTCTTTTTTTCATTAATTTTTTCAAAGAGATCAACAGTGCCTGCAGCATCAAACAATGATGAAATACTAGAGATCAAGCTGTCCTTAACGAATTTTTCAATTTCATTTTTAGATACTTTAGAACCAATTAGATGATTTTTCAAGTCTGTTTTGATGGAATCGATCACTTCGCTAGCTACATCAGATTCAAGAAGAGAGAGTTCCAACTCAAAAAGAATTTCTTCTATGTCTTTTTCATTTAATTCTTTTTCACCAAGACTTTTCGCTGCATTTGAAAATGCATTACGAAGGTTATCAAACATTATTTTATCCTGAAATATCTTGAGATGTTTCTTGCATGAGTTGATTCATTTGTTCTTTACCGTGTTCCAATCTTGCGATCACTTCTTGTTTTTTGGCAGAAGTATCTTGTAATGCAATTTCAATTTCCTTAATTCGTGCCTCAAGATAGTTTATAGTAGAATCATATGTTTTTTCCACAGCAATTCCTGCACCTATATTCAAAACAATTTTGTCATCAGATAAAATTTTTGTTTGTACATAAGTGCCCATTCCAATCGGTACCAAAGTGTCAGAATTAGGTTTCTGACGAAGTGATTTTATTGACTCAATTGCAGATATGGCTTCTCTTAGAACATTAAGAAGAGTTCCTTCGCGTTGCGATAAATCAGTAAAGTAGGTTTCAAGCATTTGCATTTGTTGCATTAATTGTTGTGCCTGCTCTTCACTCATTTACAACAAACCAACTTGAGATGGTTATAAATTCATTCATGGAATAATAAAAAAAATAAAGATTAGAACTTTATTTTGCTTTGGAGAATCTGTGTTCTACTTCATCCCAGTTAACTACATTCCACCAAGATGTAATATAGTCAGGTCTTTTGTTTTGATATTTCAGATAGTATGCATGTTCCCAAACATCACAGCCAAGCAACGGGACTAATCCTTCAGTTCTTGGACTAGTTTGGTTTGGCATAGATTTGTACTCAACCTTCTTAGAGGAAGGATTGTATACCAACCATCCCCAACCACTGCCTTGAATTACTGCAGTAGTAGACGAGAATTTCTCCTTAAAGTCAGAAAAGCTTCCAAAGGAATTTTTTATTGCATCTGCAATGGATCCTCCAGGTTCTCCGCCTCCATTTGGTTTCATGTTGTTCCAAAATAGCTGATGATTATCATATCCACCACCATTGAAATTAATGGCACCTCTTTGTCCTTCTGGTACTTGATTAATGTTAGACAAAATGTCCAAGATGTCTTTATTTTGTATTTCTGGTGGACAGCTTTCTAGTGCAGCATTAAGTTTGTCTGTGTATGTTTGGTGATGTTTTGTATGATGAATCTCCATTGTTTTTGCATCAATGTGAGGTTCTAATGCATCATAAGCATATGGCATTTTTGGAAGTGTGTATTTTCCCATGTAGATATCTCAGTATTTATTCCATTTATTGCTTTACTAGCCAATTGGTTTTTACTTGCTAAAAATATCGTAAAAATATGAAACTATTGATAGTTTTTGCATGTATTGTAACTATTTTAGCATCTTTGATTAGTTTACAGTTTTTTGAATCAAATGATATTTCTCATACTTATCTTGATAGAAGTGTCCCATTTGTTGGAGGAGACATTCCAAGACTTGAGGGAATTGATGGGAACGGAATCAAAATCGCAGTAATTGATACAGGGGTAGATTTTAACCATCCAGATCTTTTGGGATGGGGACCAGATGGAAAGGTAATTGGAGGATATAATTTCATTCAGGAAGGTGAATCTCCACTGGATACAAATGGACATGGAACACAAGTTGCTGGAATAATTGCTGCTGATGGGCAATTAGTAGGAGTATCTCCAAAAGCAAAAATTTTAGCATACAAGGTTTCAGAGA
>JAICOU010000112.1 GCA_025930495.1 Nitrososphaeraceae archaeon | reverse complement strand
ATTGATCTTTTAATTATTGAAAGCACATATTCACAGACAGAACAAAAACCAAGAAAAGAATCCGAAAGAGAACTAATTGAGTTTGCAAATGAAGTCATGGACAGAAAAGGTGTGTTATTCATTCCTTCGTTTTCAGTTGAGCGCTCTCAAGAAATGGCATGCATTTTAAGAAGTTCAAACTTTAAACATAAAATCATAATGGATGGCATGGCACTAAAAGTAAATGAAATAATGTTTAATCATCCAGACTATCTAAGAGATCCAAAAGTGTTTGCCGATGCAATTAATGAGGCAGTTGCTATCAAAGATCACGAAAAAAGAAAACATGCAATAGAGGAACCTTGTGTGGTTATTTCTCCAGCTGGAATGCTAGTAGGAGGAAATGCAACATATTATTTGCAAGAACTTTCATTTGACAGTAAAAATGGAATAGCACTTGTGTCATATCAAGGAGAGGGTACTCCAGGAAAAAAATTACTAGATACAGGAAAAGTGGTCACTAGAGGAAAAGATCTGAGGGTTGCTGCAGAAGTAAAGCAATTTGAATTTTCAGGACATGCTGATAGAAATGAACTTTTTGAAGTAGTTAAAAAAATTAAAGGCAATCCTAAAGTTCTAACAGTTCATGGAGATACGGAATCATGTAAGAAATTTGCCCAAGAAATTCACGAAAAGTTTGGTTTAGAGGCTCACGCTCCAGATGTAAATGAAGTGATATCTATCTGAAATGATAGATTATAGTGTAATTAACTTAGAAAATACGATCAATAGTGGACAAGTCTTTCTTTGGACAAAACAAAAAGAGTTTTGGTATGGTATCAATGGTCAAGATATTTTAAAAATAAATAATTTAGGAAAAATCACATCTTATTCTAACAAAAAATATGATTTTTTTAGAAATATAGATGATATAGAAGAGATAATCAAGTCAATTTCAAAAGATAAAACAACTAAAATCGCTGTAAAAAAATATCTTGGGTTGAGATTAATAAGACAAGATCCGTTTCAATGCTTCATATCATTTATTGTTTCATCAAATTCCAATATTCAAAAAATTAAATCAAGTTTAGAAAAGATTTCAATAAAATTTGGAAAAAAGATTCAATTTGACAATAAAGAATTTTACATGTTTCCAGAACCAAAAAAAATTGCAAATGCAACAATACAAGAGATTCAAAATTGTGGCGTTGGATATAGAGCAAAATTCATAATAGATGCAGCAAAAATGGTTGAATCAAGACAGATAGATTTTGATCAGCTAAAAAAATCCAACTATCAAAATGCAAAAGAAACAATTCTAACTGTTCCAGGAATAGGAAATAAAGTTGCAGATTGTATTTTATTGTTTTCACTTGATAAACTAGAAGCATTTCCATTAGATAGATGGATGATTAGAATTTTAAAGAAATATTATTTAGAAAAATTGGAACTTGAAACAAAATCAATCACAGAAAAACAATACAACATATTACATGAAAAAATTGTAAAGCATTTTGGACCTTATGCTGGATATGCACAGCAATTTTTGTTTAAAATGGAAAGAGAAAATTACCAGAAAAAATGGTTGTAAACCCTTAAAATGACAATTAATTTTCAGATTCTTGGGCTGGTAGCTCAGCTTGGATAGAGTGCTGGACTTCTAATCCAGTGGTCGAGGGATCGAAGCCCTCCCGGCCCGTTTTAACAAAATTATTTATTCTAACTCAGAGACGTTGTTTACGTGAAAGATATTGAATTTAGCTTGGAGCCAAAAGAGATTCACCCAAATTCAGAGATCAGAGGAATAATTGTTGTATCATATCCAGGACGATATGATGGAGTTGTAATTAATACACAGATTTTAGATTCCAATGAACATATCATCTACAAATCATATAATGGAAAGAAGATCTCCCAAAATGTTTCAAGATTATTCATTAACAAAGAGATTATGCCTGAAAACAAGGCAGAATTTACCGCATTGATACAATTTGAACCAAAACAAGTTCATGAAATAAAATTTCGAGCATCAATTATTGAGCAGCATAAAGAAATTGAAAGTAAAATAATTTTTGCAAAATATTTTATCTAGAATCTTTGTTTTGTGATTTCTAATTTGCCCTTCATCCAAGGATGTGGCTCGCAGTGATATTCT
>JAICOU010000016.1 GCA_025930495.1 Nitrososphaeraceae archaeon | reverse complement strand
CGTAATTACTCTTGAGTTTGAATCTGTTATGGTTTCTTGGTATGGTGCTTCAATTCCATCTATTATTATTATGAATATGTCATCTGTTTCATCTTGTTTTTTTGCATCTAGTGCGTATCTTGGAATCTCTAATGAAATAGATCCCTCATCAGTAGATTCTATTATTACTATTAATGCGAAAATCTCTTCGTCTACTAACATATCTTTTACAGTTCCCCCTTCTATGGAATATTCTACATCAAATGTGCCATGATTGCCCGCATCTACTTCAAATGTTTTTGTTTCAGATGTTTCTGTTTTTGGTGAAAAAGTAAATTGAGTTTCTGCAATATTTCCTTCCCCAAATGATACTCTTATTGTGTATTCGCCTGCTTTAGACCATAGAGGACCTTCTGCTCTCACTGTATGTGAATAATTACCGTCTTCTGCTACTGTAATCTGTGCTATATCTACTAAATTATCTTGGCCAAAAATTTGCATTGTTACAGGAGTACCTGTTATGATGGTACTTACTTTGCCTGAAATTACTATGGTTTCTCCTTCGTTATAGGAATTATCATCTGTTTTTACAGAAATTAATGATTCTGCAAAAGCTGGCAAAGTAAAAACAATTAATAAAATTAAAACTCCGGAAATAATTTTAATCTTCACAAATTCATGACTACATGATTCTATATCTCCTTTACTATCTAAAATGAAAAAATGAAAAAAGTTGTGAATTTAGTATCTTGGCATAATGCTTAGTCTTGATTTTGCAGAGACTGCAATTATTGATATAATTGCTACTGCTAGAATCATAACTGCGATTGTACCAAATTCTGGGACTACGAAAGTACCTACCACTTCAATTTTTTCAGCGCCTGCTGGGAACATTATTGTGACTTCATTGCCATCAATTTCCACATCATTCCATTCTTGTCCATCTACAAGTACCATGAAGATACCGCTAAGGATTGATTCGTCTGGGGTTAATGTGAGTGTTCCATCTTCATCTGCACTAATTCTAATGATAATTGAGTTATCATTATTGTTGATGCTTGCACCAGTTACCATCCCACCTGAAATACTGTATGGTACACAATAACCATCCTTTAGATCTATCTCTGAAGAACTACAATTGTCTGAGCTAGCTGAAGCTTCACCGGTTAATTCAACAAGTACTTTGTTACTTTTTTGAGAGGTTCCATAGTTGACTTTAATGGTGTATGTACCATCATGTTTCCACAATCCACCTTCTGTGCTGAGAGTCGTTTCAAAACTACCGTCATTGCCCACATCTATCTGAGCAATTGTAACGATAGAATTTAATGGACTCACAACAGTAAGTGTTATTGGAAATCCAGAAACATTTGCTACTTTACCGTGTACTGTAATTTTGTCATTGTGATCATAGGTTGTTCTATCTGTCCAAACAGATACTGGCATATCCATAAGCAACATTTGATTTGCTGCCATTCTTCCATCATCTGCTTCTTCACAACCCACACATGCTTGAGCATATGCTGATGACATGGTTAAAGTACCGACTGCAGTCAAAACGGCTAATAGCACGAACGACGTACGGTTGTTCATCTTATTTGCGAATTGAACCCTCTCTATTTATGTATATTTAAAAAAGATTCTGTGTAATCTGCGTGGGTTAGATCAAGATCTTATCCTTGTTTACTGTCGGGGGTTAATCGTAAAATTATCTAGTAATATCCTTCTCTAATTTTTGGTATCTCTATTGTTTTTTTATTAAATGTATGAGCGATCTTTAAACTTGCATTTTCAATATCTCCTGAAGGTATGATAAACTGTCTTTTTTGGAGACCAAATTGTAAATTAAATCGTTTAGAATCATCTGCATGAATTATTGTCTCAGTTCTGCCATCTATTAATGGTGGAGAATATGATTTATCTTGATAATCAAAAGTCAAATCAAAAGTATGAAAAGTGGTATTTCGTCGTCCTTTATTTTCGATTCTTAAAAGAATGAAAAATATACTGAAATTGGCATCCACTGTATCAGGTGGATGATAATATGCTTTTTCAACTATTATTTTTAAATTCGGTTTCTCTAAGATATATTTCGTTAATAGAATACTTAGACTAAGTAATCCAGATACAGCACCTATCAGACCAACGATTTGTGTTGTGAAAATATCCAAAACCATTTCAACCGTGTTAGTTATGTATTACTTGCATTTTGAATTAAGGTTATCCATTTGTTATTTCTCTTAATCTTGATGCCAGTCGGCGGAGAAGAATTTTTGTAAACCCTTTTGATTACACATAATCTTAAAAAATGAAAAAAGTTGTAAATTTAGTATCTTGGCATAATGCTTAGTCTTGATTTTGCAGAGACTGCAATTATTGATATAATTGCTACTGCTAGAATCATAACTGCGATTGTACCAAATTCTGGGATTACAACACCGTCTTTTATTCCGACTTCAATAGAATGCTTGTATTTAGGATCGTCACCTTGTTGAGCTACAATTGTGTATTGACCATCCTGATTCCATAATGGACCTCCAGTTGTAATGTCTTTAAGAAAATGACTCTTTTCATCTAGAATTGGTGCAAATTGATCAGCAGTAACCACGTTTCCGTTTGGTGCTATTACTTTAATTGTGATAGTACTGGCACTGTCTGTAGTTCCAATTATTGAAATTGTATTGGACCCTGCTATTGAATTTGCTTCTCTAATTACCAAGCCTTTTCTTACTGTAGGTTTTGGTTCAAAAAAGCCTGTTTCTAAATTGGATTCCGTTATATCCGTTTCTGAAGTCCTGCCATCAATTACTTCAACACGAAGTGATGTTTTATACAATGAACTTCCATGTGGACTTTGTTCAACTTTAATTGTATAGAGTCCGTTCTCTTTCCACATTGGACTTACTTTGAATTCTGTGGCAAAGTCCCCATTTGCGTCAGGTGTTAATTGACCAACACTAATTACATTTAGACTAGGAGAAATTACTGTAAATGTTATGTCTGTAATTTGTGACATTGTATGTCCACTCACTGATATGGTATCAGAACCTTCCATGGCTATAGCTGAAACTGATATTCCTGTCTCTTGAGCAAAAGCATTCTGTTGAATTGAAGTTATTGAAATTATTGACAATGCTACTAGGGCTAATGTCACTGATGTTGTTGAACGTTTAAAACTCATTCTAATTTGGAAACGGTTACTTGGTATTTATATATATTTTTAAAAAGGGTTCTGTGTAATCTGGGAGACCTGATCTAGATCTTTTCCTTGTTTACTTTCGAGATCTATTCTAAACTGTCAATGTTTTCTCTGTTGTCTTTCGGTTGGTAAAGATCACTAAGTTTGGAAAAAGGTTATTCCATCAACTATGAATTTGATACTTGCCAATATCACTGCAATCAATACCATTTTTTTGAATTTTCCTTGCTCGATTCTATTCACTAACTTACGACCTATGAATGAGCCTACAAACGCTATTGCAAAAAGAACTGGTATGAAGTAATAGTATTGTTCTGTAAGAAATCCATCATTCAGATAAGTTGGTATTCTGGTTGCATCTGTACCAAGTGCAATTACAGCAGCTGTTGCAATGTATTTTTCCTTATCCATTTTTAGTCCTGTAAGAAATGCTGCCCTTAAAGCACCACCAGTTCCTATCAAACCTACAATAAACCCAGAAATCCCGCCACCTAGAAACAAGTATCTCTTATTTGTAGGAAAAGTCAATTTTGGTTTGACAAGAAATAGTACCGAAATAGAAATCAAAAATATTCCTAAAATCAATTTGAGTATTGTTTGTGGCAAGTCACCAACCAGAACAGCTCCAACAAGACTAAGAACAAAACTTGGAGCCCCAAAAAATAGCAAGATTTTCTTATTTAATCCGTGTCTGAAAAATGTAATTCGACTAATATTTCCAAACAGATGAAATATGGCTACCAATACCAACGCAGTTTTGAAATCAACAAAATACGATGCAAATGGTAGAAATATTGTTGATGAACCAAATCCTGCCATTGTACCAATTATTTCTGATAAAAAACCAATTAGAAAGAATATGGTATCTGATATTTCCATCAATCATCTGTGATTTTATCTAAAATATCTTTCTTAGGTATTGTTGACATTCTGAATTAATCAAAAATACTCAGATCTTCTAGATTACATAGAATCTTAAAAAGAGAAAAAAAGATGAATTTAGTATCTTGGCATAATGCTTAGTCTTGATTTTGCAGAGACTGCAATTATTGATATAATTGCTACTGCTAGAATCATAACTGCGATTGTACCAAATTCTGGGACTACGAAAGTACCAATTATCTCGATTTCCTCAGCACCTGCTGGGAATTGTATTGTCAGTGTTCTATCTGTAGATGTTGTTGTTTCCTCAAAGTCGACTTCTTCTCCGTCTACTAAGACAAAGAATGTATCATCTTGATCACCCATCTTTGCATCAATCAAAGCTCTTGGTAATGTGATTTCAAGTGACCCATCCTGACTTGCAGTTATTGCTATTGTCAGGGAGTGTGCATCTACATCAGGAGTAATGCTAACAAGCTTACCGCCAGTTATCTTGTAGCTGACCATAAAGTCAGTACCTTCAACTTTTATTTTGGTTCCTCCACCTGGCGTTACTGTTGACCCGCCGAATGTAAATGTGGTTTCAGCTGTTCGAGATTCGGTTCCATAGAGTACTGCAATCGTATATGCCCCTTCAGATCTCATAAGTGCTCCGCCGGCAGTTAATTCAGCACTAAATTTTTTGTCTGAACCAACGTCGATTTGTGCAACTGATACTAGATTGCCATTAGGTGCTATTACTCTGAGACTAACAGGATATCCTGAAAGAAGTTCTCTTACTTCTCCAGTTACTAAGATTGTTTCACCGTCTTCATATGATGGCTTGTCTGTAGTAACTACGATTGAATCCGCTATTTGTCCAAATGCTGGTGCTATTCCAATACTTGCAATAATAATTGCAGATAAGGCAAACACCGATAGATGAGTATTCATCATTTTTACGCTCAAATTTATCCTATTTAAGGTTGTGAAAAATATTGTTGACTAAAAAGAAAAAAGACTGGTTTTTGCCGAATTTCAGATTAGATATATATTAACCTGAGCGTGAGTTTTTGACAGTTTGTGTGTATTCTTTGCTGTTACATCTAATGTTCGTCATGGAGATTTTGTAAATGGCAACTAAAAAAAATCAAGTTCTTGTACCTGATCATATCTATGTACCAAAACACGAAATCATTTCAAAACAAGAAGCTGAAGAAGTTTTAAAAAAATATAATTGTAAACCTACTGAATTACCGTTAATTTTTGTAAATGATCCTGCCATATTGGGGCTAGGTGTTAAACCCGGTGATATGATAAAAATCACAAGAAAAAGCCCAACTGCCGGTGAGAGTCTTTACTATAGATATGTGGTGGAAGTTTAGATGGCAGATCCTTCAGTTAAACGCTGGCCAGTAATTCAAGATATATTAAAACGTGAAGGTATTGCACGTCAACACCTTAACTCATTTGATGAATTTCTAGAAAGGGGTCTTCAAAGTATTATCAATGAAGTCGGACAAATTGAAATTGAGAATGCAGAATATCCTTACAAAATTCAATTAGGTAAAGTCAAGCTTCAACAACCACGAATGATGGAACTTGATGGTTCTATTACTCATATTACTCCAGCTGAAGCTAGACTCAGAAACGTTTCTTATTCGGCACCTGTTATGATGGAAGCAAGTGTTGTAGAAGATGGTAAAATCTTAGAATCTAGATTTGTACATATTGGTGATGTGCCAGTAATGGCAAAATCAAATGCTTGTATTTTGCATAATTTTTCAACTCAAAAACTTGTTGAACATGGAGAGGATCCAAATGATCCTGGTGGTTATTTTATCATAAATGGTTCTGAGAGAGTTATTGTAGGACTGGAGGATCTTTCATACAACAAAATAATTGTTGACAGAGAGAGCGTTGGTGGAAATACTGTTTTCAAAGCTAAAGTTTATTCTTCTATTGTTGGTTATCGTGCAAAACTAGAACTAGTTATGAAAAATGATGGTTTAATCGTTGCACGAATTCCTGGTTCTCCTGTTGATATTCCAGTTGTTACTCTAACAAGAGCCCTTGGATTAGAATCTGATAGAGAGATTGCAGCAGCAGTTTCACTTGTAGATGAAATTCAAAATGAATTAGAAGGTTCATTTGAAAAAGCAGGTGATGTACCTACAGCAAAAGATGCAATTGTTTACATCAGCAAAAGAATTGCACCTGGAATGTTAGAAGAGTTTCAAATTAAACGTGCAGAGACACTTTTGGATTGGGGATTATTACCACACTTGGGTAAACATCCTGAAAATAGAAAGGAAAAAGCTCAATTTCTCGGCGAAGCTGCATGTAAATTATTAGAGCTTAAACTAGGTTGGATTTCTCCTGATGATAAAGATCATTATGGAAACAAAGTAATCAAATTTGCAGGACAAATGTTAGCTGATCTTTTTAGAACTGCTTTTAGAAATTTGGTTCGAGATATGAAATACCAATTAGAAAGATCTGGTCAAAAAAGAGGTATAAATGCAGTTGCCGCAGCAATTCGTCCTGGAATTATCACTGATAAATTAAACAATGCTATTGCAACAGGAAATTGGGGCCGAGGTCGTGTTGGTGTAACTCAATTACTTGATAGAACAAATTATCTTTCTACTATTAGTCATCTTAGAAGAATTCAATCCCCTCTTAGTAGAACACAGCCAAACTTTGAGGCAAGAGATTTACACGCTACGCATTTTGGAAGAATATGTCCAAGTGAAACTCCTGAGGGTTCTAACTGTGGTCTTGTAAAGAATTTAGCCCTTTCTGGAATTATCTCTGTAAATGTTCCCTCAGAAGAAATTGTTGAGAAACTCTATGATCTTGGAACAATTCATTTCTTTGATGCAAAAGAAGATGTAAAAAAAGATGGGGCTAGAATATTTGTTGATGGTAGATTAATTGGGTATTACAAAGATGGTTCTCAACTAGCAGAATCTCTTAGAGAACTAAGAAGAAACTCCAAGATTCATCCTCATGTTGGAATTTCATTTCATAAATCAGAAATTGAAGGCTCAACAAAGAGACTCTATGTTAATTGTAATGCAGGACGTGTTTTACGCCCATTAATTATAATTAAAGATAACAAACCATTATTGACACAAGATCTTTTAGATAAAATTTCCAAGAAATTACTTTCATGGACTGATTTGTTACGTATGGGAGTATTGGAAATGATTGACGCAAATGAAGAAGAAAATTGCTATATTACATTAGATGAAAAAGATGCAAAGAAACATACTCATCTTGAAGTATTTCCACCAGCAATTTTAGGTGCCGGTGCATCTATTATTCCATATCCAGAACATAATCAATCTCCAAGAAATACATACGAATCTGCAATGGCAAAACAAAGTTTAGGATTTTCCACCCCAATGATGAATACCAGTACTTATGTAAGACAACATTTGATGTTGTATCCGCAAACACCTATTGTTAATACAAAAGCAATGAAACTATTGGGATTAGAAGACAGACCAGCTGGCCAAAACTGTGTCGTAGCAGTACTGCCTTTTGATGGTTATAATATTGAAGATGCTATTGTACTAAGTAAAGCATCTGTTGACAGAGGTCTGGGTCGAACTTTCTTCTTTAGAATTTATGATGCTGAAGCAAAACAATACCCAGGTGGAATGCGTGATACTTTTGAAATTCCAAACGCCGAGGATAATATTCGAGGATACAAAGGAGAAAAAGCTTATCGATTATTAGAAGAAGACGGAGTTGTTGCATCTGAATCTCCTGTTCATGGCGGAGATATACTGATTGGAAAAACTAGTCCTCCAAGATTCATGGAAGAATATAGAGAATTTGAATCAACAGGTCCTTACCGAAGAGATACTTCAATTGGAGTAAGACCATCTGAAACTGGTGTTGTTGATACCGTTGTAATGACACAATCCAATGAAGGTGGAAAGATGTACAAGATTAGAGTAAGAGATATGAGAATTCCAGAAATTGGTGACAAATTTGCATCTAGACATGGACAAAAAGGTGTACTTGGAATTTTAGCAAAGGCTGAAGATTTACCATATACTGCAGACGGTATATCCCCCGATGTATTGATTAATCCACACGCATTTCCTTCGAGAATGACTGTTGGAATGTTCATGGAATCAATTTGTGGTAAAGCTGCTGCATTAAGAGGAAGTCAATTTGACGGATCTGCATTTGTTGGAGAAAAAATGGAAGAAGTCAAACCCGTAATGGATGCTGCTGGATTCAAATATTCTGGTAAAGAAATAATGTATGATGGAAGAACTGGTAAATCATTTCCAGTAGAAGTTTTCATTGGAGTAGTATACTATCAAAAATTACACCACATGGTTGCAGACAAAATTCATGCAAGAGCTCGTGGACAAGTCCAGATGTTAACCAAGCAACCAACTGAAGGTAGGGCAAGAGGCGGTGGATTAAGATTTGGTGAAATGGAAAGAGATTGTTTGATAGCATATGGTGCATCAATGATTCTTAAAGATAGATTGCTTGATGAATCTGATAAAGCCGATATTTTTGTTTGTGAGAGATGTGGATTAGTTGCATATCATGATGTTAAACAAAGAAAATATGTGTGCCGAGTTTGTGGTGATAAAGCTAAAGTTTCATCTGTATCTGTTGCATATGCATTCAAACTTTTGTTACAAGAAATGCAAAGTTTGAATGTGGCTCCAAGATTGCTCATAAAGGAGAAAGTATAATGTCAATTCAAGCAATCAAATCAATTGATGCAATAAGATTTTCAGTTTGGTCTCCAACAGAAATCCGAAAATATTCTGTTGCAGAAATTACTGCTCCTGAAACATATGACGAGGACGGAATGCCTGTTCAAGGAGGTCTCATGGATGGTAGACTAGGTACACTTGAACCAGGACAAAAATGTCTAACATGTGGAAACACTGCTGCTAGATGTCCAGGACACTTTGGTCATATTGAACTTGCTGAACCTGTTTTACATATTGCATTTATTGATAATATTTACAAGCTTTTGCAATCAACTTGTCGTTCTTGTGCAAGACTCAAAGTTCCACAAGAAGATCTAGATGAATTTAGAAAGATTAAAGAAAAACATGCAGCATACACTGTAATTTCCGAAAAACGTATTCCAGAACAAATTATCGAAAAAGCAAAAAAAGCAAAAGAATGTCCTCACTGTGGTAAAACTCAGTATGAGCTAATCTTTACAAAACCAACCATTTTTGTTGAAAAAACAGAGATAGGTGAACACAGATTACTCCCCATTACAATCCGAGAAAGATTCTCTCAAATTATTGATGATGATCTTAATCTTTTAGCATATGATCCTGTTACTGCAAGACCTGAATGGTTTATTCTACAAGCTTTGCCTGTTCCACCTGTAACTGTAAGGCCATCTATTATTCTTGAAACTGGAATTAGATCTGAAGATGATCTAACACACAAAATGGTAGACATTATCAGAGTTAATCAAAGACTAAAAGAAAGTAAGGAAGCTGGAACTCCTCCATTAATTGTTCAAGATTTAGTAGATTTGTTACAATATCATGCAACTACATATTTTGATAATGAAGTTTCTGGTATTCCACAAGCTCATCATCGTTCAGGGCGTCCACTAAAGACACTAACTCAAAGACTCAAAGGAAAAGAAGGAAGATTTAGAGGATCATTATCTGGAAAAAGAGTTGATTTTTCAAGTAGAACTGTAATTTCCCCTGATCCTAACTTGGACTTGTCTGAAGTAGGAGTTCCTGAACAAGTCGCAATGAAACTAACAATTCCTGAAATTGTCACTGAATGGAATATTGAAAGAATGAGAAAACTTGTAATTAATGGTCCAAACCAATTTCCTGGTGTAAATTATATCGTTAGACCTGACGGTGTTAAAATTAGACTTGATTTTGTTGAAGATCGTTCCACAATAGCTGAAACATTAGAAATCGGATATCTCGTAGAACGTCATCTTGCTAATGGGGATATTGTAATGTTCAACAGACAACCATCTCTCCACCAAATGTCAATCATGGCTCATTATGTAAGAGTACTTCCAGGAAAGACTTTCAGATTACACCCATCTGTATGTCCTCCGTATAACGCAGACTTTGATGGCGATGAGATGAATCTTCATGTACCTCAAAGTGAAGAGGCTAGAGCAGAAGCAATTCTGTTGATGAGAGTACAAGATCAATTGATCTCTCCAAGATATGGTGGTCCAATAATTGGAGCACTAAGAGACTTTGTTACTGGAGCATATCTTTTAACAAAAGACGGTACTACTCTAACCCCACAAGAGTTTTACAATTATGCAATGCTTGGTGGATTTACTGATAAACTTCCAAAACCTGCAACAAAAACTAAAGATGGTTTAATGTACACCGGTAAACAACTATTCTCATTATTCTTACCAAAAGACTTCAACTATGTAATTACATCAAAGTGGTCAAAAGGAACAAAAGGCGCTCAAAAAGATGTTGTAATTAAAAACGGTGAACTAATCAGTGGTGTAATTGACAAATCATCAATTGGTGCAGAAGAACCAGAAAGTGTTTTGCATAGAATTGCAAAAGATTATGGAAATACTAAAGCAAAGAACTTCTTGAACTCTATTCTAATTATAGTAAAACAATACATCACTCATTATGGTTTTAGCTATGGTTACGCTGATCTTGAAGTACCAGAAAAAGAAAAACAACAGATTCTAGATGATATTCAAGAAACATATGGTATCATATCTGATCTTACTTCTCAATATGAAAAAGGAACCCTAAAACTAACAAGAGGAATGAGACCTGAAGAAGCATTAGAGGCATACATTGTTAATGAATTAGGAAAAGCAAGAGATAAAGCTGGAATGACTGCAGATCAATCCCTTGATCAAAGTAATGCTGGAAGAATTATGGCTACAACTGGTGCAAGAGGTTCATCACTTAACATTGGTCAGATGGCAGGTGCATTAGGACAACAATCAAGACGTGGAAATAGATTACATGATGGTTACAATAATCGAGCATTACCTCATTATCAAGAACATGACAATAATCCGGATGCACATGGATTTGTAAAATCAAATTATAGAGAAGGTTTGTCTGCACTTGAATTCTTTTTCCATGCAATGGGAGGAAGAGAAGGACTAGTAGACACTGCAGTTAGAACACAACAAAGTGGATACATGCAGCGTAGATTGATCAATGCCTTAGAGCATATTAGATTAGAATATGATGGAACAGTTAGAGATCCACACGGTCATATCATTCAATTCCTTTATGGTGAAGATGGAATAGATGTAGCAAAAAGTGATCATGGTGAAGCATTCAATGTTAATAGATTAATTGAATCCCAAACAATTATTGACTCTGGTAAGAAAGCAACTAAGGAAGAAATTATAGAATTATCAAAGAAATACACAAAGACATTCAATCCAAGATTAAAACAACTTGTATCTGATGGATTGCTAGATTCCAAATTAAGTAAAGATGGTGCAGAAATTGTTTGTAAAAAAGGACTATCATTATACAACAAAGCCAAAGTTGAACCTGGCCAAGCAGTAGGAATCATCACTGCACAATCAATCGGCGAACCTGGTACTCAGATGACATTAAGAACATTCCACTTTGCAGGAATTGCAGAAAGAAACGTAACCTTAGGTCTTCCGAGATTAATCGAACTTGTTGATGCACGAAAAAAACCCGTTACTCCAACTATGGATATTTATCTTGATAATGAATCAAAAAAATCTAGAGAAAAAGCTATAGATGTTGCAAGAAATGTTTTGCAAACCAAAGTAAGTGCATTAATTTCTGACAGTGAAACTGATTATACTTCTCAGATCAAATTAATTTTGAGTGCAAATAGACTCAAAGAAAGAGGATGCACTGTTGGTGAAGTAGAAGCAGCGTTGCAATCAAACAAAAAATTCAAAATTGAAACAACAGGTGATTTAATAATTCTGAAATTAGTTGAAGAATCTGATGCTCCAACCGTAATTGCAATTAGAAATAAAGTACTCAATACCACCGTTAAGGGAGTCCCAGACATTGAACGAGTAACCCTAGTTCAAAAAGATGATGAATGGGTAATTCAAACAACTGGTTCAAACATAGCCAAAGTACTTGAAGTTTCAGGAATAGACAAGAAAAATGTTAGAACAAATAATGTCTTTGAAATTGCAGGTACCTTGGGAATTGAGGCATCCAGAAATGCTTTGATTAATGAGCTAAACAGTACTCTGGAAGATCAAGGTTTGGAAGTTGATAATAGGTATATCATGTTAGTATCTGATTTAATGTGCTCTAGGGGATACATGCAACAAATTGGCAGACATGGAATTGCTGGAACCAAAGACAGCGTTCTTGCAAGAGCAGCATTTGAAATTACTGTTCCAACTATTGCACATGCTGCATTGGCTGGTGAAGTTGAGCAACTCAAAGGTATTACTGAAAACGTTATTGTTGGAAGTATGATTCCAATCGGAAGTGGTACTGTAGACCTTTACATGCAAGTCTCCAAAAAGAAATGAGGATTCAATAAAATATTATAATGTGATACTGATGGGCGACGAAATTTCTACTTTAATGAACAATAATAAAAATAAAGTTATTTTGTTACGATTAAGAAACAACAAAACTGTCAGAGGAAATCTCCAAGATTTTGATATCCATATGAATCTGACATTAAATGATGCTGAAGATATTTCAGACAACAAGACTACAAAACTTGGAACAATTCTTTTACGTGGTGATAATATTTTGGCAGTTTCATTACCTGATGAAGAATCCTAATTTAAAATACCATTTATTCTCAAACATTAAATTCTAACTCTGATAATTTGTATTTATGTTGGTGCTTCCTTTGATTTTTTTAATATTTTTACCTTCTGTATTTGCTGAACAAATTCCAGATTATGATAATCCGTATTCTCCAATTTTTACTGACAAATCAGTATATTCGTGGACAGAGAAAGTTAAAATGACTATTCTTGCCCCTAGCTGGAACACTGACAGACATCTTATTGATTCAATAGGTGATGATGAAGATCATCCTATTGAAATTTCTACAAGAGAACACTCACTTGCTCCATACAGATTTACAGAGACTGATGTCAATTCTGGAATATTTACCGCTGAAATAATCCTTACAGGATTTTCTCATGATGTTGATGGTGATGGAGATATTGATACCACTCCTAGAACTATTGGAAATGGACCAACAAGTGGATTTTTAGAAGTAGATAGAGATTCTGCAATTACCATCTCGTTTGAATTTGCAGATGGAGTTGTATTGACTGAATCTGCTCTGATACAATGGAATGTTGGAAAAATTCAGTTCTCTGAAGAAAATTATCTTTCTGACAACACTGCATTAATACGTGCAATTGATTTGGATCTTAATCTTAATCCAGAATCTTTAGATCATATGCCAATTCAAATTTCTTCAACTTCTGATATATCTGGTATTGAAGTCGATGCAATTGAAACATCTGAAAGCTCTGGTATATTTGTTGCAACAATTTCTTTTACTCAAAATCTATCTTCAAGTGGGAATCGCCTATTTGTCACATCTGGTGATACAATTTTTGCAAAATACGATGATCATACGCTTCCAAGACCATATAGTACTTCTGATAATCTTGAAGTCACAACATCTGCATATGTTGATTCTTCAATTCCAACATTGCAAAGACTACAAAGTTTACCAATTGTTTTGTCTGATGTTTCTGGTAATCCATTGACATCATTCTCAATTAATGATCAAATACAAATTGTTGGAACAATATCAAATGAGCAGAATTTTAAACAAAAATTTGTTTATCTCTTCCAAGTTAAAGATGAGAACAATTATGTTGTATCTGTCTCTTGGATCCAAGGCGAGATAACTGGAAATCAAAGTCTAGATGTTTCTCAGTCTTGGATTCCTAAGAAAACTGGAGTATATACTATTGAGACCTATACTTGGAATTCATTAATTAACACAGCTCCTTTATCACCGTCTCTATCTACATCAATCTCTGTTAAATGAATAAAAATATGATTTCTACATAATCAATAAATACAAAACTACAATTTTAGCCGTGTGTTTGACTACAAAATTGGGCTATTAGTGTTCATGGTACTACTTCCAATTGTTCTATCTCCAAGCTTCGCAGATTCAATTTTGATAGAATTTGATAAACCAGAATATCAAACTGGTGATTCTATGGTGATTTCTGGGCATCTTTTGGATTTTAAGATGCCTGTAATTGCATTGAGCCTTTATGATCCAGATGGAAAAATTTTATCTGCAAATAATGTGATCATTGACTCTAACGGAACTTTCTCAAAAATAATTCCATTGGATTCTCCATTTTATGATAAATCTGGAACATATACAGTAAAACTAAATTATGGTAAAATAGTTCAGAATGAATTTTTTACTCTAGTGGGAAATAATTCTGAGCCCGAAATCATTATTTCAGAATCCATAACTCCTGAAATTATTTCATTAATTACTGACAAGAATCAATATTATGACAATGATTTTGTTGCAGTTTCTGGTATTGTTTCTAGTATAGATTCTCCCGATGTATTGATTGGTGTTTATGATCCGTTTGGAATGCCAACAGGATTCTATTTTGGACAAATTGATTCTGATTTGAAATTTTCTACAAATTTCCTTGTAAAATCTGGTATTAATTTTAAAACCGATGGAACATATTCAATAAAAGCACATTATGGAGAAACTGAAAAAATAACTAATTTTGATTTTTACAAAGAATCTGATACTAAAACGGAACTTGAAAACAAACCCGTAATTAATAATAATGAATCAAAAACTACCGCAGAAAAAAATAATCCTGATATTAAATCACCTGAAATCATACCTGATCAAAATAAAAAATCGTTAGACACTAAAATTAAAAAATATGATAATCTCTCTGTTGAAGATATAGAGTTAGGTAAGATACTGAATCAGATCAATTTAGAATGTGATCAGAGTAAATTTGTTGATACTATTTCTTACTATGATGGTATGGGTCCTGCACTATACAGACTTTGTAAATTTGAACAATCTTTAATTATTTTTGATGATTCACTAACTAAAGATCCAAACAACGTTGAGATTATTACCAACAAGGGTTCGGCTCTTGGAAAACTAGGATATCTTTCAGAATCTATTTTTTATTATGATCAAGCCCTTAAAATTGACTCTGATTTTATTCCTGCAATCAATAACAAGGCAAATGCACTTGCAAATATGGGAAAATATGATGAATCTATTTTGCTTTATAATGACGCTCTCCAAAAAAATCCTGATTATAATACCGCAAGAAAAAACCTCAAATCTGTTTTATCTGAATTACCTCTAGAAAACCAAGTAATATCTGTAGAACACAAATCATTATCTGAAGAAACTCCATCTGAAAAATTAATTGAAAATAATTCAAAATCTCAAACAAAAAAACCTTCTACTTTTTTTGAAGAAATAGCTTTAGCTTTTTCATCGTTAGGATCTTTCTTTGGATTTCACAATTGAGTGTGTTTTTGACTTTTTTATAGGTAAAATTTCAATAAACCTATAAAGCCCTGTAAAGACGATCGACAATAAGGATACCACATGAGTAAGATACTAGAAAAAATATTGAAAGATGCACTTAAAGAAGATAAAATTATGATGGGCACCAAACAAGTATTGAACTCTATGAAAAACTCCAAGCTAATTGTATTGTCTCAATCTGTACAAAAAGAAATGTTTGCAAAAATTGAATTAGATGCAAAAAAAGAAAAGATACCCTTAGTTAACTTTCAAGGAACATCTGTCGCATTAGGAAGACTATGCGGCTTACAATTTAGAATTTCAACAATTTCATTTACATCTCTGAGTGATGCAAACATCAAATCAATTCTTAAAGATACAGAAGCTGAGGAAAAAAATGAATAATTACATTACATCAAATGAAAGTTTAAATGAGACAGATTTTGCTCGGAGATAAAAAGGAATTCTAATGACACAATCAATTAAACTTACAACTGATCAAATGCGTATGATGTCTCTCTTTCAAAATGTTACAGGTGCAACTGCTCGTGATTGTGTTGAAGATGAAAAACAAGATCGTGTAATTTTTGTAGTAAATACTGGTAAAATGGGATTAGCCATTGGAAAAGGTGGAATTCATATCAAATCATTACAAAACATTGTAAAAAAAAGTGTTGAACTAGTTGAATTTGATGAGGATCCAGCTAAATTTTTAACAAATCTACTTAACTCTAAACTGGTTTCTGAAGTAAAAATAAATACACGGGCAGATGGTTCTAAACAGGCAATAATTATGGTAGACCCAAGAAAGAAAGGCATCGTTGTAGGAAGAGAAGGAAGAAATGCTGAGAAAGCAAGATTGCTTGCAAAGCGATATTTTGATATTACAAGTGTTCTAATTAATAGTCCTGAAAAAGCAACATTGGAGATGTAAGATATGACAAAATCCCCCCTAGGCTTATTTGCTGGTAGAGTTTTAGTTGCAAAAAGAAAAAGACAACGATGGGCAATCTCTACTTACAAGAGAAGAAAACTCGGTATTGATAAAAAAGCCGATCCTCTTGGAGGTGCACCTCAAGGACGAGGAATAGTTTTAGAAAAAGTAGGTATTGCAGCAAAACAACCCAACTCTGCTGTTAGAAAATGTGTTAGAGTTCAGTTAATTAAAAACGGTAAAACTGTTACAGCATTCTTGCCACGAGACGGTGCAATGAATTTCATTGATGAACACGATGAAGTGCATATTCAAGGAATGGGTGCAACACAAGGCGGTGCAATGGGAGATATTCCTGGAGTTAGATTCAAAGTTTTCAAAGTAAATGGCACATCACTTAACGAGCTAGTAACTGGAAAGAAAGAAAAACCAAGGAGATAAAATTGGCAGAAACAAAGAATCTATTATTATTTAGAAAGTGGGATATGTCTGATATTGAAGTCAAAGATCCTGGATTAAAAACAGCAATTTCCTTAAGAAAACAAATTTTACCATACACATTTGGTCGTTCAGCACTAAAAAGATTCAACAAAGCTGATGTGAACATAGTTGAAAGATTATGCAACAAAGTTATGCATTTTGGTAAAAAATATGCAAAAAATACCGGAAGAATGACTGGTAAAAAAACCAAAGTAATCAATACTGTAAAAGTTGCGTTTGATATTATTGCATTAAAGACTGGTAAAAACCCTGTTGAGATTCTAGTTAGAGCAATTGAGTTTTCTGCACCAAATGAGGATACAACAAGAATTGTATACGGTGGCACTGTATATCATGTATCTGTAGATGTTGCTCCAATTCGAAGAGTAGACATGGCATTAAAATTTATTGCAGATTCTATACGAGATGCAACATATTCTAACCCAAAACCAATTGAGGAGCATATGGCAGAGCAGCTTATTTTGGCAGCTTCCAATGATCCAAATGCTCCATCTGTAAAGAAAAAGCACGAATTAGAAAGAATAGCGCAAGCATCTAGATAGTAATTTTTCCAGTAGCCCGAGGCAGATTCGAACTGCCGTCTCCGCCTATCCACTCTTGAGATCCAGAGGGCAGAATCCTTGATCTAAAATTTTTTTATTTGACCGCTAGACTATCGGGCTACCGAAACAAATTCTAATGTTTTAGCATATAATCATTTGCTGAAATTACTTGAACTTAACTTCGTGAATAGCTGTAGCATAATCACAATTTGCTTTTAATCTCATATATGGAATCAATCTGAAATGAATTGAGTAAATATCCTCTTCTTTTAACAAGATTCCTTTTTGCATTAAGGATACCAATCCACGTGATGTAACTGCTATCTTCATATTATTTTTTTCACATACTTGATCACGTTTTTTTTGATATTGTTTTAGTGAAAATGCTACATCATTAATTTCTAAAATTAAAGGCCATACAATTTCAGCCCAAACAAATCTTCTATTTTCTGTGGCTGATGCGTACTTGCCTTTTTCACTCAACATTAATAACATCTGCAAAAGATGTTATAACTTAATAGTTGTCTCAAAAAGAAATTGAAGAATCACTGAATCTGTTGCAAAAAGATTGGGATGTTGATCCGATTTTACGAGAATTTATGCTAGGAAAAATTACTGATGTTTCTGATTATCCATTCAAAGTTAAAGATGTTATTTTTCATATTCCGTATCTTGTATCAAAAAAAAAATATATTTTATGGAAATGTTTTTGGCCAGATTGCCATAATTGTTGTGACCGACAAGGTAGATTGCCTCTAACTTCAGATGATCTAATTACTATTGGAAAAGGATTGAAATATCAAAGATCATCTGATTTTATAAAAAATGAAACAATCACAACTACTTGGCAAGATGTTGCTCCATCTGGTCAAATTACTACAATGACTACAATTAATCTTAAAAGAAAGACAGATGAAACTGAACACGAAGACGGGACTCATATCTCCTGTAGATTCTTAGATGAAAAGGGTGGATGTAGCATGCATCCAGATCGTCCTGGTGTGTGTTATTTGTATCCATTTTCTACTTGGCTTGAAAATGAAAAAGGCATGGCACGAGTACATGCAACATATCAATTTACAGGTGATTGTCCTGGGTTTTATCTCTCTGATGATTTACAATTAATGAAGCAAGAACTAAAAGACTATTCCCAAATAATTTATGATTATAACATGTCATCGAGCAGAACAATGAGAGAAAATCTTGGTTCTGTAAGTTTTGGTTAGGCCTTAGCTACTTTCATCAAGTCTGATATTTTAATATCCATTCCAAATCTGGCTTCATTCTTTTTCATGTATCTAAAAATAGAGATAAAGTCTGGAAGTGATTTGAAAAAATTAAAGTCTTTGTGAATCTTTGCTCTGACAAACTTGAATACTTTGTCGTAAATTTTGTAATGTTCATCTACTGCTTTTTCATATGCTGCAAAGTTATGCATGTTTTCTAAAAAGATATCAACACATTGCATACTAGGAATTATTCCCTCACCTAAAAGAGCATAGACTGTACCGATTGATTCTCCAACTCCTACAATCTTACCTTTGTAAAACGGCTTGCACTTTCCTGGAGTTGCTAATCTAATTGGTCTTCCTTTAGTTTTTAGAACCTTGCCCCCATGTTTTTTTAGAAAATCATCCGTTGCCTTGATGTGGTTTTTTCTATAATCTCCTGCGCCAATATGTGCCCATTTCTCACCTAACGGGAAATACCAGAAATATCCAGACATTCCTGGAAATGGTTCTATGTAAAAGTCATCATATGGTACTTTGTCTTCATATTCTACTTTGTATTCATATGTTGGCAAGAAAAAATCTTCTTCTAATTTTGGTAAATAGGTTCTTGCAAATCCAGTACAATCAACTATCATGTCATATTCTTTTTCCAAATCTTCTATTTTTGGAGCTTCACCGTAGATTATTTTGGAATCTTTGATGAAATCTTTGATTAATGCTAATTTGTCATATGTGCACAATCCGTGCAAGCCGATATCGAATTTTACGCTGTTATTCATTTTAACGTGCATTGTCTTTCCATCATGAATCAAAAAGTCATCAAAATTGCGTCCAGTCTTTTTGCAAAATTTTTCTAGTTCTGACTTTATTGTTCCCCATGCACAAATAGAATCGTGTCTTTCTTGTGTGCTTCGTTCATATCCTGTTACTTCATGTTCGGAATTTTTGAGTCTTGCCATAAGGTAACTGCCTGCAACTCCCATACCCATAACTGCAATTTTCATTTCACAGCTAGTCTCTTTTGACCTAATAAATACAATATTGCATTGTTTTATGATTATTTGTTTTAAATTTGGTTTTTCCATCATTTCATTGATCAGATAGAGAAATTCAAAACAGTTGAGAGATTGGTGAATCTTAATGCAGATAACGAGAGATTTTGGATTGGAACTATTCAATCAAAATAGCAGGTTTGAATGGCCTTGCGTGTCTTGCCTTTCCTTTGGGATCATAGATGTTATTATCTGATTCTGCAAAAACATCAATCTCTACTCCGAACTCTTTCTTTCCTAATTGAATCAATTCATTTGTAAGAAAACTCTTTTCGTCAAAGTCTTTAGAATCTAACTTTGTCTGTCTAATTTCAGTTGGTTCAGATAAAATATCCTTGATTGTCTTTTGTACAAAGTCTGGAATTTTTTTAACATCAGATGTGTCTGGATTGGCAATTAGTTCTTTCATTACAATTCCCATGTTTGTTTGTCCTGTCATTACTTTTTCTAAAATGGAATGATACACTTTGGACTTGAATGAATCAGCTGTATAGATTGTAATCTTTTTTGGAGTAATCTTTGTTACTTTGAGAATATTTGAAATATCATCAATTAGTAATTTTAACAATTCTTCGGATTGAATGGCAGATGCATTGACATTTTCTGCAGAGAATTCTGGCCATTGAGATGTTGATACTAGCTTAGAATGTCCTAGTCTTTCCCATATTTCTTCTGCAATATGTGGTGCAAATGGTGATAGCATTGCCACTCGTGTAGAGTTTATCTGGTGTAAAATTCCTGAAATGTTTTCTCTGTTTTTTGCATTTACTCTTTTCATATACCAGCTTAAATCTGATTCAAATGAAAACAAAATATCATGTAGGGCTTCTCGTAATCTCATTTTTTCAATAGATGATGTAACCTCAGAGACCATACTTTGAGTTTTAGATAAAATCCATCTATCTTCTGCTTCCAGAGTATCGTTTTTTTCGGATTTGAGCCTAGAACACTCATTGTATAATGCTTCTAGCTTATTTTGGATTCCTGAAACCGATTCCATGTTAAAATCCGCATCTTGTAGTAGTTCTGCAGAAATTATTATTGCCAGTCTGATAGGATCTGCGCCATAATCTTGGATTGCTTTTCGCAATGGTATGATATTTCCCATACTCTTTGACATTTTAGAGCCATTCATCAAAACAGAGCCATTAACTACAATTTCTTTGGGCCAATTGTTTTTAGGAAATATTGCAACATGGTTTAGTACAAAAAATGTCAAGTGATTTGGAACCAAATCACGTCCAGAGTGTCTTGAATCTACTGGATAAAAATACTGGAACTCTTTTTTGATTTCATTGATTATATTCTCTGACATTCCAGTAATTGCAGAGACCTTATTTGCATCACCAGTATCCAAGAAAATATAATCAAAGAATTCTTTGGATAATTTTTCTGCCTTTAGTGTTCCATTGTTTACAAATTTTGAAATTGTATAGTATGCCATGTAAATTACAGAATCTGAAAGACTCTCTACAATCCAGTCCTTATCCCATGGCAGTTTTGTTCCTAGTCCGTGTTGTCTTGCACATGCTCTTTCTCGTAGCCATCCAATAACATAATTGAACTCTGATCTAATCTCTTGCGGTAAAATATTCATTTCATCAAAACACTTGATAGCTAATTCTTTCCAGTTTTTATCTCCATAATTTAGGAACCATTGATTATTGAGAACTTTGACAACACATTCTGCTCCACATCTGCATCTTACTGGGGTGTTTGTTAGTTCTAGTAAGATATCTGCATGTTTGTTTTCAATTAGCCATTCTTTGATGGCATCTTTTGCATATGCTACTTTGATTCCAGTAAATCTCTCTGTGTTTTGTTTTAGCTTTCCACCATAGAATTCCTTTCCATATACTTCCTTTGTTGCCTCTTCTAATTTTGGATCACTTTGATCTTTTACTCCTAATCTCTCAACTACCTCTTTTGCTGGATTATCACCATATCCCTCAGTCTGAATAATAGATATGGGCATGATTTTGTTTACTAGTAAGGCCAATTTAGGCTCAATTTTTGCTTTTTTGAGGTCCTCCAATGCCTGATGATCAAATGGTGCATGTGCTGGAACTGACATGACCATTCCAGTTCCTGTTCCACTCTCAACAAAACTTGCAGGAAGCATTACAATTGATTCATTTCTATGTGGAACTATTACTGATTTTCCAATTAATTCTGAGCCCTTTATCTCACCATCATATGTTATTTTTTTATCCAAAAATTCTAGTTTGTATGCACATTCTGCACTTACAATCCATTTTTCATCATCCACTGTAATTTTTTTGTAAATGATTTCTGGATTGACCCAAAGATTCACAACACCAAAAATTGTTTCAGGCCGTAGTGTTGCAGTTGGAATGATATAATCTTCATATTTGAATTTGATCAAAATATATTCAGTAAAGTCCGGCTCTACATCACCTAGTGTGTCATG
Organism: Nitrososphaeraceae archaeon; assembly: GCA_025930495.1. GTDB lineage: Archaea > Thermoproteota > Nitrososphaeria > Nitrososphaerales > Nitrosopumilaceae > Nitrosarchaeum. Next base: position 659 of record JAICOU010000016.1, on the reverse strand, counting down.
TTGTGATACTGGATTTTGATCCTTTGGACACCAACCAACTGGATGTGAGCCCTGAATGATTAGGTTTTTCTCTCGCAATGTATTGATTTGCCATTCGATAAATTTGCTATACACAGGATCAATTGTTGTAAACTCTCTTCTCCAGTCAATTGAATATCCCATCTCTATCATTCCAGCTTTAATTTCCTGATGGAAATAACTTGCAATTTTAACTGGTTCGATAAATGTTTTAATTGATTCCTCTGGAACTCCATAAATATTTTTTAAATTTTCAATTATCTCTTTGTCTTTTGCCTCTACTCTTTTTGCCATTCCGAGAATTGGAGTTCCAGTATAATGAAACCCCATTGGAAATAAGACATTGAATCCTTGCATACGGTAAAACCTTGCATGAACATCAGCTAGTGTGTAGGTTCTACCATGTCCTATGTGTTGAGGTGAATTTGGATATGGATATGCTACCGTGATGAATTTTTTTGGCTTATCATTTGGGTTTGTCTCAAAATCTTTATTTTCATTCCACTTTTGTCTCCACTTTGCTTCAATTTCTTTCCAGTTTATTTTCATATTATAATTCTCATCCTAAAATCATTGATTTTGCTTTGGCTATTGCCTCATCCATTTTAGATGTGTCTTTTCCTCCCCCCTGAGCAAATTTT
>JAICOU010000087.1 GCA_025930495.1 Nitrososphaeraceae archaeon | reverse complement strand
TTATCTTAAATGGTTAGTAGAATCAACAATTTAGGATTCTATGGCATAACGCAACAAAGAAACTATTCCTCCCAGCCCCGTAACTCTAAGACCTATGTCTGTAGATGAATCTACACTGTATGTTTTCACACCTTTACTTTCTGCATCATTAAGAAGTTCTATGATTTTTTTTTCGTCATTTGTTTGAATTGCTTTATCTGAGAAAACAAGTAATTCAACAGCACCAAATTGATTTGCTTTGAGGGTTTCCTCAAACCCCATAGTAAATTTTCTACTTTTTTTGTTAGCTCTTAGCATGATCTCATCAATAATTGAAGATACTTTAGCTAGTTTACTCTCTGACATTATTTCTTTCATAGTTTGAGACTTTGTAAAGGTGTATATTCCATCTTCACCACCTGAGTCAATTCCCTCTGCAATCTGAATTTTATATTTTTGAGCATTTGAGGATTTTTGAAGAAAATTAGAAAATCTTTTCTTTGTTTCTCCTGGTCCAAAAATAATCATATGATCTGTTTCTTTAACTATTGAAAATACTGCTTGTTGAATTTGCTCAAAGAATTTTTCTATATTGAAATTTGTTTTGTATCTCTTTCCCCCAGAGCCGGAATAAATATTTGGAATAAATTCTAAATGTGTTCCCCTTAGTCTTGCAATACCGCAGTCTCCAGTATCAATTGCAATTAACACAAAGCCCATTTGCTTATTATTTGATTCAATTAGATTTTTCTCAATTGGCAGCCATTTTCTTTTTGTAATTGTAATTCCATCATTTACTTTGAGAATAAATGAATGATGTGAACCATGAGGTACCGATTCATTATTTGATTCTGATATGGTACCACTAATTCTTAATCTATCTAGAACATCATCTAGCGATATTTTTTCTACATCAAGTGCAATTCTTACTCTGATTCTTTCTCCCTTGTCAGGTCTTGCATAATCTTTTTCTAATTTGATTACTCTTGTAGTATCACCTACTATTCTATCTCCTTCTTTGATCACACGGCGCAAATTCAATAAATCATCAGAATCTTCTGGCATTACAGAAATTGAATTTTCATCAATTATTTTTGTAATCATGATGTTATTCTAGTTAACAGAAACAAAAGAGTTTAGCTTGTAACTTCGCTAGTTTTTGTCTCTTCAGTTTTTTTCTTGAGGTAATTCTCAACCCAATCCAAGGTAAGGACGCCTGATTCAGCTAGGTTTGTTAAAGAATTTGCAGATGCTTCACCTACCACCTTTCCATTATTTTTTCTTAATTGACGCCACTTTAGTGCAGTATTTCCACTCTTTGAATTATAGATAATTCCAAGAATGTCTCTTGCATTAACAAATGTAATGTCTCTTACTTTTTTCAAAGTAACCTTGTCAGCTGCTTCTACATAGATTGAACCCAAACTGTCTTCTCGTTCTGCAAATACCTCAGAATCTTCCAAGTAACTTCTTGGAGCATAAGAACGACATGTGCTACCAATTATGAATCTTCTAAAACTTTCCAATGATGCTGGAGTATCAATTGCAACCATTTTGAATGAATCAACAACTCGCCATTTATCAAGCTTCTTGAAAGACTCAATAGGCATCTGCCTGAATTATGCCTTGCGGGCAGTGATGACCCTATCCCTTTGATTGATGATGAGGATCTTGAGTTCTGAGCCTGCTCTTAGAATTTTTATGATGGATGTAATAATTTCATCTCATGAAATCCTTAACCGAATATCTTACCTATAATGTAAAAACACGGCGGGCTTTTGTCAATATTACTCCTGACATAAGAAAATTAGTTCTCAAAAGTAAAGTGCAAGAAGGAATATGTCTTGTAAATGCAATGCATATCACAGCAAGTATTTTCATTAATGATAATGAAAATGGATTACATCAAGATTATGAAAAATGGTTAGAAGCACTTGCACCACATGAACCAATTGATCAATATGAACACAACAAGACAGGTGAAGACAATGCTGATGCTCATTTAAAACGGCAAATAATGGGAAGAGAAGTTGTTGTTGCTATTACTGGTGGTAAATTAGATTTTGGTCCATGGGAACAAATTTTCTATGGTGAATTTGATGGACAAAGACCAAAAAGAGTTTTAGTTAAAATTATTGGCGAATAATTTATCCAAAATCTACATCACGTTTCTGACTCTGTGATTCGTTCTTTCTTGCAGAAGCTCTGAATTCCTCATCATGATTTTGAGGTCCATGACCACATTTCACACATGCCACTTTGAACCCGTCATCATTTTTTTGCCAGGTCTCACAGCCACAAAAACATGCCATGTATCATATAATCTTCAATACGATATATCCTTTGGGATCATTCAGAGATTTGTTTCTAAGATGTTTTACAGCATTCGCCCATTGGAATCTCATGATCATGAGGACATTTTCTTGGATGTTTTAACATGGTACAAAGAGCATCGGTAAATTGTTTATTCATGTGATGTTCAATTCCACATACCATCTCTTCATCAATTGCAACTTTTAATGCACTATCCATCAAAACTTCTAATAATCTGCTATTTCTCATCATGCTGGAACCAATTCTTTCTCCGTCTTGAGTGAGTGTTACACCTGCTTTGTTATAGTTTACAAGATTTTTCTCATTTAATTTTTTGAGCATTTGTACAACACTTGGCTGTCTGACATTGAGCATCTTTGCAATTGTAGATATCTTGACGTCTTCTCCTCTTTCTTTAATGTGCCAAATTGCCTTTAGATACATTTCAACATGTTCAGCTTCTGCTGTCCCTACAAAAAGAGTCTCATCGTTTTCATCATTTATCGAGTCCATGTTATACAACTCTAGAGTCTTTTAATAAATATTCAAAATACTGTCGCGCAAATCCAGCTAATCCTGCATGATCGGCCCAAATTGCAACTAGATCAGATGTGTTCATCTCCCCCATCTCCGGACCCAGTAAAATTACAACATATCTTTTATCTGAAATTATCCCTCCTCCAAAGAGCCCTTTTTTGATCTTTACAGTTGCAACTCTACTTATTGCCTTGAGGGACTCTTTGTCCATTTTATCTGAAGTTAATATTGTAATGTCTACACCCTTATCATGTAATGATCTTAATTTTGGTAATGCCTGCCTGACTAATTCCTGTCCTGCTTCAGGCAATGCAATCATCACT
>JAICOU010000057.1 GCA_025930495.1 Nitrososphaeraceae archaeon | reverse complement strand
CAAGGTTATGATAGAGCAATTACGGTATTTTCGCCAGATGGTAGACTTTACCAAGTAGAATATGCCATTGAAACTGTAAGAAGAGGAACAATTGCAGTTGGAATAAAATCCAAAGAAGGGATTGTAATTGCAGTGGAAGAAAAACCAAGAAAATTACAGATAACAGATATTGCTCAAAAAATATTTCAAATTGATGATCATGTTGGAGTAGCTGCTGCAGGATATATCCCAGATGCCAGAAGTCAGGTAGATAATGCAAGATTCTTTTCTCAAAGTAACAAGATGATTTATGATGAAGCAGTCGAAGTTGAAACAATTGCAAAACATTTAGCTGATCAATGTCAACAGTTTACACAATATGCAGGAGTAAGACCTTTTGGTGTTGCATTAATTTTAGGCGGCGTAGTTAACAATAATGCTCAGCTTTACCTAACAGATCCAAGTGGAACTTACATTTCATATGATGCAATTGCAATTGGTTCAGGTTCAGAACAAGTAACTGATTTTCTAGAGAAAACATACAAGAAGGAATTATCTCTAGACGATGCATCAACATTAGCATCTGCAGCAATTTATCTGTCAAGTGAAGATAAAGAAGGAACAAGCCACATTAGAATGGCACAAATCAAATCAAAAACAGGTTTATTTGAATTAGTATCAGATGAACAAATAGCAAAATATGCAAAAACAGCTAAAGAAAAATATCCTCATGAAAAGAAATAGTATTTTACAACTAAATATGTGATTAAAGTACTTTGAAAATATCTGTCGCAATTCCAGAATCAGCATTATCTGATGAATCCTTAAAACTTGATAAGACTAGAAAGATATCTGTTCTCGCCAGAGCTTGTGCAATTTTTAAAATAGATACTATCTATGTATATCAAGAAGGAAATTACAAAGAAGACGGAAATTTACTTGTAACAATTTTAAAATATTTAGAGACACCGCAATTTTTACGAAGAAGGCTTTTTCCAAAAATGAACGAGTTAAAATTTGCAGGTGTTTTACTGCCATTGAAAATTCCTAGTCATTCAACGCCGGCAAATCCTAAAAAAATAAACACTGGGGATGTAAGAGAAGGAGTAGTAATAAGTATCAAAGGCAAACGATTTGTCGATGTAGGAATCAATGAGTTGATACCATTTTTTGGAAAAGAAAATGTAGGAAAAAGAGTGACTGTTCAATTTAAAACAGGATACCCTGATTTTTCAGTCAAAGAAATTCAAAGGAGTGAAGCTCCAATGTATTGGGGATTTGCAGTAAAAGAGAGAGCAAGTCTTTTTTCATTATTAACTGAATGGCAAGGAAATACAATTATCACATCAAAGAAAGGAAGGACAGCCACAAAAGAGCAACTAGCAAAATACCTAAGTTCAGATGTTCCAATTTTGGTAGTTTTTGGCTCACCTGAAAAAGGAGTACATGAAATACTAGGTGGTAAAATGAAAAATATTCAAAATGCTAAAACATTAAATTTCTTTCCAAATCAAGCAACAGAAACAGTACGTTTGGAAGAAGCAATTCTAGGAACATTATCGATAATTAATGCATACAGAATAGGTTAAAACAAAAATATGGCTGAAAAAAGAAATTTCTTAATTTTAGCAATTGGATTAGGAGTAGTAGGAATAATCATTGGCGGAATAACTATTTGGAATTTTGCAAATAATTTGATAGAACCTTGATCATAATTGAAATAGTTCGTTAACCTAATAATTTTAGCAAGTTAACCATATCTCACATGGTTTATTAGACGGTTGAAGACGATTTCGATTTATCCATGGGACATAGAAAATATGCTCAACCACGTAGAGGAAGTGCTGCATACTATCCTAGGGGACGTGCCAAAAGTATGGAAGCACGAATTAGATCATGGCCAAAAAACAATTCAAATGAACCAAAAATTTTAGCACATTGTGGTTTCAAGGCAGGGTGTGTACAAATAGTAACAATAGATGATCGTGAAAAAACTCCAAATGCAGGAAAACAACTGGTTAGTCTTGGAACAGTTTTAGTTACTCCCCCAGTTTCAATATTAGGAATTAGAGGCTATTCAAAAGATCATTATGGGTTACATGCCGAATTTGATGTATATGCAAATGAATTTCCAAAAAATATCTCAAAAGAAATTAATTTAAAAAATAAAGAAGGAGCAATGGAAAATGCAGAAAAAATGCTTGGCAGAGTCAAAGAAATTTTTGCAATAGTTGCAGTATCACCACGTGCTGCAGGGTTAGAACAAAAAAAGCCATACATCTTTGAAGCATTAGTTAGTGGTGGAGATATTAAAAAACAATTTGCTCATGTCAAAGAATTATTAGGAAAAGAAATTAAAATTGATCAAATTTTTGAAACAGGTGCAACCATAGATGTTGCAGCAATTACAAAAGGCAAAGGTTGGCAAGGAGTCATACAAAGATTCGGAGTCAAGAAAAAACAACACAAATCAAGAAAAACAGTGAGAGAAGTTGCTTCACTAGGCCCAATCTCACCATCAAACGTCATGTATTCAGTTCCAAGAGCAGGACAAATGGGATTTCACCAAAGAACAGAATACGATAAAAGAATTATGATGATGGGCAATACAGAAAATAACCAGATAAAAATAAACCCAGATGGTGGATACAAACATTTTGGTTTAGTAAAAGGAGATTTCATTATTCTAAAAGGTTCAGTTCCAGGAACATATAGAAGATTAATCAAACTAAGAAGCCAAATTAGAAATGCACCAGTAAAAATTACCAAGCCAAATATTTTAGAGGTAGTAATATAATGAAAACAACTACATTTACAATAACAGGAACTAAAGATGGAGAAGTAGAACTGCCACTAATATTTTCAACTCCATTTAGAGCAGAATTAATTCACAAAGCATTCACAAATCTGACTTCACATAAATTCCAACCGCAGGGAAGACATCCAACTGCAGGCATGGATGTAGTAGCAAGATCAAACGATCCACCAACAGGACAGCACACAGCACGTATTGCAAAAATGAAAGGTGGTGGTGGTGGAAGACAGGGCCAAGCTGGTGGCGTTGCATCAGTAAGAGGTGGAAGACAAGCTCATCCTCCAATTGTAGATAAAGTAATTTTCAAAAAATTAAATAAAAAAGAAAATAAATTGGCATTGTGTTCTGCAATAGCTGCAACATCATCAAAAGATTTGATACAATCAAGAGGTCACAAAGTAGAAGATATCAAGTCATTTCCAATCATAGTATCAAATGATATAGAATCTATTTCAAAAGCAAGTCAAATGTTCAAAGTATTAGAAGATCTAAAATTGATGAAAGATGTCGAAAGATTACAAGCAAGAAAACCACGTACTGGAAAGGCTTCACTTAGAGGAAGAAGTAAAAAAGTTGGAAAGAGTGTATTGTTTGTCACAAAAGATTCATCAAAAATAAGCAAGGCATGTGGCACACTACCAGGAGTAGAAGTAAGAGCAGTTAAAGACTTGAGTGTGCTAGATCTAGCACCAGGTTCAGATCCTATCAGATTAACAGTTTACTCAAAAGCAGCAATAGAAGAAATTGCAAAAATAAAATCAACACATCTAGAATTAATGGTGAAAACACAATGAATGTAGATCAAGCAAGCAAAATCATTTTGAAACCATACATCACTGAAAAAACATTTGCTATGATTGAAAATGAAAGTAAGATTTGTTTTATTGTAGATAAAGCAGCAAGCAAACCACAGATAATAGAAGCTGTAAGCGCATTATACAATCAAAAAGCTACCAATGTAAACACAGCAAGAACAATTTATGGTAAGAAGGCATTTGTCCAGTTTGAAACTACAGAAAAAGCCAGAGATTTAGCCACAAAGATAGGAATGCTATAATATGGACAATGAAATTTCATCAATACTAACAGAGGAGAAATAAGATGGTCAAAGAATTTCTATACCGTGGATTGCCAAAAGAAGAGCTAGACAATATGTCATTAGAGAAATTATTCCAAATATTCAATTCAAGACAAAGACGATCACTTACCAGAGGAATTACAGATGATAAGAGAAAGTTGATCGAGGAAATAAAATCTGCAAAAGCAGGAAAAACAAAGAATCCTATCAAGACTCATTCTAGAGATTTAATTATTCTGCCATACATGGTAGGTGTTACAGTAAATGTTTTCTCTGGAAAAGAATTCACTCCAGTTCTAATAAGATCTGAAATGATTGGTCATTATCTGGGTGAATATGTAATTACAAACAAAAGAGTCTCACATGGTGCACCAGGTGTTGGAGCATCAAGATCCAGTCTCTACGTGCCATTAAAGTGATTGATATGGGCAGATTCAAATACGCATTTCAAAATTTTGATGCAACAAAACATGTACGTTCTTCACTAAGAGAAAAAGACATTTCACACAAACATGCTCGTGAAGTAGCTGTTGCAATAAAGGGGCTTTCAATTGAAAGAGCAAGAGATTACTTGCATGCAGTAGTTAACAAAAAAAGAGCAATTGCATTTAAAAGATTCAACAATCAAGTTGGACACAGATCAGATCCTGGAATGATGTCAGGACGATATCCACAAAAAACAGTCAAAGAATTCATCAAGGTACTAGACAACTTGGAATCAAATGCAGAATACAAAGGAATGGATTTAGATAGATTAAGAATTGTAAACGCTACAGTACACAAAGGAGTTATTGTAAAAAGATTTATTCCAAGAGCAATGGGAAGCGCTACTCCAAAAAACAATGTATTGACACATGTAGAATTGGTGGCACAGGAGATATAACATGTCAGCAGTAAAAAATGTAATCAAAGACAACTACAACATGATGCTTCTCAAAGATTACTTACGAATTGCAATTAAAGATGCAGGATTTTCACATGCAGAGATTTCAAAAACCCCCATGGGAACAAGAGTTGCACTTCATGTCACACGACCAGGCATAGTCATTGGAAGAAAAGGTTCTGGAATTAGAGAACTAACAGATAAGCTTGCAACAGATTTTAAATTAAAAAATCCACAAATATCAGTAGTAGAAATTGAGAAACCAGAACTGTCACCAAGTGTAATGTGTAATAGAATGGCATCACACTTGGAACGTGGTACGGCATTTAGAAGAGCCACTATGTGGACATTAAAACAAATTATGGAAAATGGTGCAATGGGGGTTCAAATAACAATTTCAGGAAAATTACGAGGGGATCGTTCTGCATTTGAAAAACACACTGCAGGAATCCTACCAAGAGCAGGACATCATGCTGAAGTAATTGTAGATGAAGATATTGCACATGTAAAAACCGCAATGGGATTAATTGGAATTAGAATAAGAATTGCAAGAAATGAAAAATACATCCCAGAATTTGAATTAAGAACTCAAAAGCCAAAGAAAGCAAAGCAAGTCAAAGATGTAGATACTGGAAAGATGAGAGATGAAACAGAAGTAGAACGTAAAGCAAGAACAGAATCTGAACAAATTGCAATAGAAGAAGAAAAAATGAAAGAACTTGAAACGCTAGAAGAAGAAGAGGCGAAATTATTGTAATGACACGACTAAGTATGAAAACAATAAGGGAATTAAATGAAAAAGATCTTAAAAGTAAGATTCAAGAAACACGGAGTGAGCTTGCAAAATTAAGAGTAGATGGTTCAAAAGGTACATTAAGAAAAGAAAGTGGAAAGCTAAAACCACTCAGACATGATATTGCAAGAATGATGACTAGATTAAACGAGATGAAGACAAAATGATTACTGCAGAGAACATTGCATCACATGAATTAATTGGATTACGCACAGAAATTGTAGAGTCGTCAAATCCACAAATCATAGGATTAAATGGAACAATAATAGATGAAACAAAATCCATGATCACAATTAATACCGTAAATGGAACAAAAATGATTTCAAAATCAAATAACAGTTGGAAATTCTTGATTGACAACAAAGATGTTATTTTAAACGGCTCAAAAATTGCAAAAAGACCATTTGACAGAATAGGAGCAAAGGCATGACACTAAACATTGGATTAAAAGTAAAAGCGCCAAGTAGAGAATGTACAGATGCACATTGTCCGTTTCATGGTAAATTATCAGTACGAGGAAAATTATTTGATGGCAAAGTTACAAGTAATAAAGCAAAGCAAACAATTACACTACAAAAAGAATCACCAATCTACTATATGAAATTCAAAAGATATGCAAGAAGTAAAAATACAATTCATGCTCATGTGCCTGAATGTATAGATGTTGAAACTGGAGATCATGTATTGACTGCAGAATGCAGACCAATATCAAAATCAGTATCATATGTTGTTGTGGAGGTTAAAGCCTAATGGCAAAACAAGCCGGAAAAGGAGTAGCAGAATTCCGCCCTTACGTCACAAGAGCAATTCCTATTGGTGCACGAGTAGTATGTGCAGATAATACAGGTGCAAAAATTTTAGAAATAGTAATGGTACAAAGACACAAAACAAGACATGCACAACTAGCAGCTGCTGCAGTGGGAGACTTTTGTAATGTGGTTGTGAAAAAAGGTCCTGCTGAATTAAGAAAACAGGTGTATGGCGCAGTAATAATTAGACAAAAATATGCAGTTCGTAGATTAAACGGCGTAAGAGTATGCTTTGAAGACAATGCAGCAGTTCTGATAACTCCAGAAGGAGAAGTAAAAGGGACAGACATCAAAGGACCAGTTGCAGCAGAAGCTTCAGAAAAATGGCCAAGAGTAGCTAATTTGGCATCAATGGTGGTATAAAATGAAACCAACAAAAATGCGCAATAAATTGATTTATCGTGCAACATTTCATACACGAAGTAAACAACTAGGCAGTCAATTATCAGAAGATCTTCGTAAAAAATATGGTAAAAAAAGCGTGAGAGTTATCGAAGGAGATAGCATAAAAATTGTAAGAGGAGAATTCAAAGGAGTGGATGGTAAAATATCAAAAATATCAACAAAGAAAAGCAGTGTTGCAGTAGAAGGAGTAAAAAAAGAAAAGACAAAGGGGGATAAATTTGATGTGTATATTCATACCTCAAATCTTCTAGTTACAGGCTTGAATACAGAGGATAAATGGAGAATTGCAAAACTTGAAGGAAAAACACCAAGTGAAAAACCAAAAGTAGTCATAGAAAAAACAACAAAGAAAGAAAACACAACTAAAGAAACAAAAGTAACAAAGACTCAAAAAAAGGAAGTTGAAAAATAATGGGAAGCATATCGGGAAGTAAGAAACTCAAAAGACAAATGGCCCCACAATTTTGGGGAATTGGAAGAAAAGACAAAAGATTTGTAATTACAGTTAGACCAGGTCCACACAAAAAAGAGTATTCTGTACCAACTGCAATATTTCTCAGAGATGTACTAAAAATTGTAACTACTTTAAGAGAAGCAAAAGCTGCAATCTATACAGGCAAAGTCAAAATTGATGGAGTTGTCAGAAAATCACTTCATCATGCAATTGGATTGATGGATGTTGTAGAATTAGAAAACGTTCCAGAAATATATCGTCTAGTCCCAATGGAAGGAAAATTACTAAAACCAGTACAAATTAAAGAATCAGAAAAAGCAAAAAAATTAGTTAGAGTTACAAGTAAAACAACTATCAGCAAAGGTAAAATGCAAATAGGATTTCATGATGGCCGTTCAACAATTTCAGATACTAAAGTAAATGTTGGAGATACGTGTTTAATACAAATTCCAGATCAAAAGATTCT
>JAICOU010000100.1 GCA_025930495.1 Nitrososphaeraceae archaeon | reverse complement strand
ATGGCAACAGGACACGGTGGTCTATGTACAATGCACGCAGATAGTTTAGAATCTGCAGGTAAAAGATTACAACAAAAACCAATGGATATTCCACCATCCTATCTGTCCTTGATGAATTGTGCCATAGTAATTAGAAGAGTAAAAGGACAAGATGGAAAAAGCACTAGAAAGGCAATCTCGGTTCAAGAGATCAACACTGCAGATTCATATCATATGGCATTCAAATGGGATCCTAAATCAGATTACTTTGATGCACGGTTAGAAGACAGTATAATGTTACATAGAATCGCAGAACAAACAGGAAGAGGCATGGAGCAAATATTTAATGAATATGAAAAAAGAAAGATTGTTTTAAAATGGTTACTACAACATGGAATTAGAAGTTATGCTAAAGTTGCAGAGAACATTGGAAAATACTATAGAGACCCAGAAGCACTGATGAAAAAAATCGAATATGGTGGATAAATGTCTTTTTTAAAAAACCATGAGCAAAAAGACAAACAGAAAAAATTAAACAAAAAAATAGATTCAGAACTGCCTTTTTTTATTACAATAGTTACGTTGCTTGCGACAAGTGGATTTGGGCCATATTCAATTTTCATTAAAATCAAAGACATGGAACTTTTACCAAATGTCAGAAAAGAATCTATGAAAATTTTAAAAAAAATTGACATTTTAGGCATGGATCCATTAACGGTTATGGCAGAGGTTAAAGATAAAGGACCGTCAAATTTTGGAGAGTTTCTTAGTGGTTATGTATCAGCAATTCAAAGTGGTGGAGATGTAGTAAATTATCTTAAAACAAAAATGAGTGGTGCTTTTGATCTTTATGAAAGTGCTCAAAAAGGGCTAGTTGAGCAAGTCAAAGCACTTGTAGACACATACATGACAATGCAAATTGTCATTTTAGCAGTATACATCATAATTACTGCAACCACTACAGGAGGCATAGGTACACCACCGTTAAAAACCGATATTGACCCTCTTTACTTGGTAATTATTATGCCTCCATTAGTTTCAGGATTGTTTTTGGTCCTTGCAAAATCTGTAAATAAATCAAAGGTAGAAGAGATGGATTTGAAAAAAATCATAATGTTTGGAATTCCAGGAATAATTGTAGCTGTAGCAATAATATTTCTAAAATTAATACCTGATTACAATTTGTATATTTTGGGAGGAGCGTTAATTGTATCTGCGTTATGGCCTACACTAAAATTCCAAAAAAAATACCAATTTTCCCTTGATGCTGAAGCCGCATCATCTATAATTCTCAGAGATGTAGCAGAAGCAAGAAAAGCAGGACTTGGTCCTGAAAAATGTGTAATTAGGGCAGCAAAAAGAAAAGATTTTGGATTATTTAACAAAGTAGCAAATGGAATTTCAAATAAGCTAGAATGGGGCATGACGCTGGAGGATATTTTCCAGTTTATTAAAAAAGAAACTACAGACTTTCAAATTTTAATTAATTTCAGAGTTTTATTTGAGATAATTTCATCAGGTGGCGGCAATGTTAACACTTTAGAGACATTGGCAGGTATTTCAGAAAAAATTCGAAATATTGAAAAATCAAAAAGAGCGATGTTAAAACCATATGTATTGGTAGGATTTATGCTCATAGGAATAACAGGATTTACAACGCTATTAGTAATTGATTCACTTACTAGTTTAGGAACAGACCTAGAAACAGATGTTACAAAACAAAGTACATTACAACTTGAAGCAAACTCTCGTTTTGAGTTATTAGGTATAGCAATTTTGGTGCAATCTTGGCTATCTGGATTGTTTTTAGGTAAAATCACCGCTGGGTCATATTCAGCAGGATTCAGATACTCTATAATCTTAATAATAATATCAATATGCGCAATAATAATAATACAATCAAAAATATTCAGTGTTGCTTCAATATTTGGTTAGAACCAGTATGTATTGCAATGTTTCACACTGCTTGATATAACAAAAATATTGTAATTTTCCATAGATTGAAAGCCATTTTTTTGTTACTAGGGGTAATTTGTAGCATGTTTGTTATGCCTGTTAATGCTCAAACAACAGCAGAATTTGGGTATCAGTTGCATCCTGATAAATTATTAGAAAACACAGTAGGAACGCTACAGATTTTTGTTACCTCAAATGAAATGATGGTACCAAGATCAATAAATGATCTTAAAGTGATAAGTTCAGATAATTCAGTCATACAGGTAATTGATGTTCAAGAAAACAATGACGGATATACAAAGAATGTACAAGTCAAGGCAATAAAACCTGGAATTGCAAATATAGTATTGGCAGCACCTGGATTTTCATCACAAGAGATTGCACTAGAAGTTTTCAATAATAATAACCATCCTACTCAAATTCTAATGAAAATCACACCAAATGATTTTCCAATAGACGGTCCCAGATTTGGATATGTAACTGTGGAATTAGCAACTACTGGGGGATTGCCAACAATTGCATCAGAGGATATTACAATACACATAGAAACTCCAAATAAAGACATGATCAATCTAAAAAATCAAGAACTGTTAATTGAAAAAGGAGAATACTTTGCCATGACAGAATTTGATTTAGTAAATTCAGGCGATGCAATTATTTTTGCAAGCGCTGAAAATATGAAAAAAGTTAGTGATTTTGT
>JAICOU010000106.1 GCA_025930495.1 Nitrososphaeraceae archaeon | reverse complement strand
CATGTTATGGAAATTTCTAGTAGAAATGTTGTAGAAGGAACTGCCAGATCTCCTCATAGAGCAATGTACAAAGCTATGGGATTAACAGATAATGATTTAGACAAACCGTTTGTTGGAGTATGTCATACAGGAAATGAGGCTACTCCTTGTAATATTCACCTTCCAAGATTAGCTCTAAAAGCAAAAGAAGGAGTAAAGGATGGGGGCGCAACTCCTAGAGAATTTTCAACTATTGCAGTAAGTGATGGAATTGCAATGGGTCATGAAGGAATGAAGTCATCATTAGTTTCAAGAGAGGTAATTGCAGATTCCATTGAATTAATGGTTCGTGCACATCAATATGATGCACTAGTTGGAATTGCAGGATGTGACAAGAGTTTGCCAGGAACTATGATGGCAATGGCTCGATTGAATTTACCATCCATCTTTGTTTATGGTGGAACAATTATGCCAGGAATACTAAACGGTCAAGAATTAACAGTTGTTGATGTGTATGAAGCAGTTGGGGCATATGACGCAGGACAATTATCATTGGAAGGACTAAAAAACATAGAGAACACTGCATGTCCAAGTGCAGGATCATGTGGTGGAATGTTTACTGCAAATACAATGGCATCAATTTCTGAAGCTATTGGTCTTGCGTTACCAGGTAGTGCAAGTCCTCCAGCAGAAGACGACAGAAGAGAGAAAATAGTGTATGACACAGGCAAGGCATGTGTTAGGCTATTAGAACAAAATATCAAACCACGGGACATTCTCACGTTTGAGGCATTTGAAAATGCGATTACAATGTTAAATGCGATTGGAGGTTCCACAAATGGAATTTTACACTTGTTGGCATTATCAAATGAGGCAGGAATAAAATTAACATATGATGATTTTGAGAGAGTTAGAAAAAAGACCCCACATTTGGCAGATATGAAACCAGGTGGAAATTATGTAATGAATTCATTAGATAAAATTGGCGGCATTCCATTTGTACTAAAAAAATTAGCAGAAAGAAGACTAATTCATGATGATTGTATTACGGTAACTGGAAAATCAATCAAAGAAAATCTTGCATCAATGAATATTCCAGAGCCAATACAACAAATAGTCAAATCAATAGATAATCCAATTCATTCAGTTGGCACAGCTGTGATATTGAAAGGAAGTTTGGCACCAGACGGTGCAGTCATTAAAACAGCAGGTGTCGAGATGACAAAATTTACAGGCAAAGCACGAGTTTATGACAGAGAAGAATATGCGTTTGATGCAGTAGCCAAAGGAGAAATTGAAGAAGGTCAGGTATTAGTAATCAGATATGAAGGCCCAAAAGGCGGACCGGGAATGAGAGAGATGCTAGCAACTACTGCGGCACTTGTAGGGCAGGGTTTGGGTAAAAAAGTTGCAATGGTAACAGATGGCAGATTTTCTGGAGGTACACGTGGATTCATGGTAGGACATGTTGCTCCAGAAGCATATGTGGGTGGTCCAATTGCACTAGTAAAAGACGGTGATGAAATTACAATAGATACAGAAACTAACATAATTGATCTTCATGTATCTACTGAAGAACTAGAAAAGAGAAGAAAACAGTGGAGCCCACCAAAACCAAACTATACAACAGGGGCATTGGCAAAATACGCAACATTAGTTGGCTCTGCAGCACAAGGGGCAATTACTAGTGCAAATCTATAATCGTAATTCTTCAAATATATAATCCAGTGAATTTTTTCTCGTTCTATAACAGAGATCATATGATCAAATTGCTCACAAAGTTTATAGATCGCCGATCAAAATAAAATTCAGAGATAACAGGAAAAGAAATCACATTGAATTACTGTTGTCTACTACAGATTTTCTATGCCTAAAACATCATAGTATGCACGTGGAATCATTTTTTGAGCCTTGAAAAAGACGTTGTTAACTGCAGTATCAAGCACATATGTTTTAGCCCAATCATCTTCGCTCCTAATTGAGCGCCCAAATCCCTGAAGTAATTTAGTTAGAGTTTGAGAAGTATACCACAAAGGAAATTTATCCATTTTTGCTTTTGTTCTTTTTTCTTTATAATTAGGATATGGAACTTTGGCGATAATTTGGAATCGAGATAAATCATCTTTGAGGTCTACTCCTTCCCACAGTGAAGAAGAAAGTAAAACACCAGTAGGATCAGATGCATGTTCTGAAATAATCTCATCTTGTGTTTTTCCATCTTTGTTATAGCTATGACAAATTCTGATTCGTCGGGTATTTTTTGGTGAAAGGTATCTTAGGATTTTTTGACATCGTGGAACAGATGAGGTTAAAATCAAGCCCCGTTCACCAGAATGTTCGTCCATTATTCTATCAATTGTTTTTATTACTTCAAGTTCATCATT
>JAICOU010000079.1 GCA_025930495.1 Nitrososphaeraceae archaeon | reverse complement strand
TCCATAGTCCAATCTTGTTTAGCACCACAAACTTTCAAAACAAAATTCTTGAGAATTTCTGTTCCTTGTTCGGTATGAACAACCTCTGGATGAAACTGAATTCCGTAAATTGATTTTTCTTTTGATGCAATTGCCGCTGCCTTTGCACTTTCAGTATGTCCTATAACTCTGAATCCAGGTGGAATTTGTTCTGCTTCATCGCCATGACTCATCCATGCCCTAACTGATTCACCAATTCCACTTAGAAGATC
Organism: Nitrososphaeraceae archaeon; assembly: GCA_025930495.1. Taxonomy (GTDB): domain Archaea; phylum Thermoproteota; class Nitrososphaeria; order Nitrososphaerales; family Nitrosopumilaceae; genus Nitrosarchaeum. The sequence continues at coordinate 3,791 of JAICOU010000079.1, read as the reverse complement.
CTCATTACTATCAATTGTTAGTATTGATGAGCCATATTCTTTATTGGCTCTTTTTACTTTACCACCAAATTTATTTACAATTAATTGATGTCCATAACAAATTCCAAGTAAGGGTAAATTCATATCAAAAATTTTATTTTCTGGAATAGGTGCATCTGAATTATACACACTTGATGGACCTCCAGAAAAAATTATTCCTTTAGGGTTATGTTTTTGTAATTCTTCAAAACTAATATCAAAAGGAACAAGCTCTGCATATACGGAAAATTCTCTAATTCTTCTACAAATCAAATGACTATACTGCGACCCAAAATCTAAAACTACTATCTTATCCATAAAATCACTTTTTGATGTTTTCAAGCATACGTGTAAGTGACCATCCTGCAGTGTTAATTATTTCATTTACTCTTTCTTTTTGCCTGTAATTTTTGATAATTATTTCTCTAATGTCTGAGCCATTTTTATTAATTATGTAGTCAATTACTGATTCTTTTTGGATCTTACCATTTTCTGCTTCTGCAGAGTCTTTTCGCTTCATTTCCCCAATAATTCTATCAATAAAAAATGATTTGAAGGGCGGCGTGTCTGCGTTTATCTCCATATTTTCTTCTAAAACTATTGAAACCTGATCAGGTGTGATGTAAGCATTTGCAATAACTTTTCCATCACTTCCACTTGTTATTGGAATTGAGCTTTCTTCTGGTTTCTCAGTAGATGCAGCTGAAATTTTTGTAGATGGTTCTGAATTTTTTACTGTACTAAGCGCGGAAGCTTTTGTAAAACTAGATTCTTTTAGTACTAAATCCAATATTGTCAGATTTTTTTTTAATAACTCTATAGCATTTTGATGCTTGTCGATTTGCTTGACCAAGCTATCCCTCATAGCAACAATGTCTCGTATTTGTTCCTCTGAGAATTTCACAATTTCTTTCATATGTATATGGGTATTAAATGCATTCTAGATAATAATATCAAGCTCACTATAGGATATCTTTTCAAATCCTCTAATTGTTCCTGATGTTGTAAATAACTGCGATCTTGTTTTTCCTGATAACCATTCTAAAAGTGATTTGCCTTTTCTCAATTTCTTTAATTTGATTTTTCTCTCTGCTGTTTTTGTTTGAGAATACTTTCCTATTTTTTTTCCAAAATCCATTCCAAACAAAATAATTTTCTTTGCATCAAAATGACTTGCAAGAAAAACTGCCCTGTCTCCATCAGTGAAACCTCCAAAATTATGTATATTTTTAAATGGTTTTGACTGAGTGGTGCCAATGCAATTTTTAAAATTCTCTACAAGATATAATTTTACAATATTGTCTCCATGTGCATGAACAACAAAAATTGAATTTGTCTTTCCAACTTTTATCAATGAATCCTTGTCACCATCCAAGTCAGTAACAACAATGTCTGGTTTAATTCCATTTTCAACTAGTGGTTTTACTGCACTGTCTGCCACAATTTTTACTGCTTTTTTAAAATTTTTCAATATTGGTATGGCTAAAGATAATGATGGACCAGAACCTATAACAAAAACAGTTTTTCCTTTTATCTGCTCACTGATCTTTTTAATAGGAATAGTTTTTCTTAAAATCGAATCCAAAATAATTGCTGATATAATATCTTGTTTTTCATTATATTTGAATTCATGTAGAATCTCTGAGTATTTTTTGTTCCAACCTGAAATCATCATATGACTCAAATTAGTATGGTTTATGATAAATCATGTGACTAAGCTTGGAAATGTAGGTGTAGGAGGGAAAAATCCAGTCCGAATAATGGGCATTTTAAACACCAGTCCAGAGTCATTTTACAAAAAATCAATTAAAACAACAAAACAACAGATTACAAACACAATAAAACAAATGGAAATTGACGGAGCAGATTTTATTGATGTTGGAGGAATGTCCACTGCACCATATCTATCTACATCAGTATCTGAAAAAATAGAATCACAAAGAATTCTAAATGCAATTAAAATTATTCAAAATGTATCAAATCTCCCAATATCTGTTGATACATGTAGGGCAAATGTTGCAAAATCTGCTTTAGAACATGGAATTGAAATAATCAATGATATTTCTGGATTGAAGTATGATGATAAAATGATTGATGTGATTAGAGAATATTGCCCATCACTTATTTTATGTGCATTTGATTCTAAGACAGTAGTTGGCAATATACAATCCACTAAAAACCTCCTAAAAGACAGTCTAAAAATTGCAAAAACTGCTGGAATTCCGTCAAGTAGGATTGTTTTGGATCCCGCTGTTGGCTTTTTTAGAAAGTCTGGAAAGGGATCTTTTTTTACAAAAATTAAATCTGATTGGCTAAAAAGAGATCTATCTATTATTCAAAATTTAAAATCAATCAAACAACAATATCCAATTTTGATCTCCGTTTCAAATAAATCCTTTATTGGAAAACTTTTGGGAAAGGAAAATGTATCCGATCGATTATTTGGTTCTCTTGCTGCCGAGGTTGTATCTGTTCTTAACGGTGCAGATATCATTCGTACTCATAATGTAGCAGAAACAAAAGATGCTGTTACGATTGTAGCAAAACTGTCTAAAATACACAAACGCTTATAATCCATATTTGACCATCTTTACAAGGTTTCATTGGAATTCAGAGAAGGATTAACTTTTGATGATGTTCTTCTTGTACCCAAATATTCTGATATCACTAGCAGATCTCAAACCAATCTAAGCACAAAATTATCACGTAATATCTCAATTAACATTCCATTTGTTAGTGCAAATATGGATACTGTAACTGAATCTTCCATGGCAGTAGCCATGGCACGTGCTGGAGGGATAGGAATTATTCACAGATTTTTGACAATTAAAGAGCAAGCAAATGAAGTTCTCAAAGTTAAACGATCCGGTAGTGTAATGATTGAAAATCCATACGTTATTCATCTTGATAAAACTGTTCAAGATGCAGTAAATTATGCTGAAGAAAAAGAAATCTCTGGTCTTTTAGTTATTGATTCTAATTCTAAATTGGTTGGAATAGTTACTGATAGGGATTTATTATTTGAAACTGATACTCATCTTATCAAAGATGTTATGACAAAAGATGTTGTAACTGCAAAACCTGGTGTGAGCTTAGATGAAGCCAAGAAAATTTTGCATAAACACAGGATTGAAAAACTACCAATAATTGACGAATCTGGTTTTATTAAAGGTCTGATTACAAGCAAAGATATCACAAATATTGAGGACTATCCTTCTGCATCAAAAGATAAGAAAGGAAGACCTCTTGTTGGAGCCGCTGTAGGTGTAAAGGGAGACTTTATGGAAAGAACAGAGTCCTTGTTAGAAGCAGGTGTAGATGTACTAGTTGTTGATATTGCTCATGGTCATAGTGAAAATGCAATTAGTACAATTCGTAATATCAAAAAAGCATTTCCTAAATGTGAATTAATTGCTGGAAATATTGCAACTGCACAAGGTGCCGAGGATCTAATCAAAGCAGGAGTAGACGCAGTTAAGGTAGGTGTTGGTTCTGGCTCAATTTGTATTACTAGAGTGATTACTGGTTCTGGAGTGCCACAATTAACAGCAGTATTGGATTGTGCCAAGATTGGAAAAGATTACGGCATTCCAATTATTTCTGATGGTGGAACCCGGACTTCTGGTGATGCAACTAAAGCATTGGCTGCGGGTGCATCTTCTGTGATGGTAGGCAGTATGCTTGGAGGAACAGATGAATCGCCAGGAACTGTATTGACAAAAAACGGTAAGCGTTTTAAGATATATCGTGGAATGGCCTCACTTGGAGCATCT
>JAICOU010000002.1 GCA_025930495.1 Nitrososphaeraceae archaeon | reverse complement strand
GTTTCAATTAAAATTTCTACAACATCTGATACTATCCGTAATGTTGCCCGACCTAGATTTTACCATTAGGATTTGTTATTTTGTAAATTATTTCCACCGTCTAGGAACTTTGAAAGGTTCTGTTAAATTATGGTGAATAAAATAAGCATGAGAAATCGATTGATGAGAATTTGGGCTGTATAACGCCCACATGTTTACGTATTATACACGTGTATGTTTTTTAATACGTGTTCATCATATATGGCATGTCTCAAGAATATCAAAGAATTCTAGATGAAGTTTCAAAAATAGTGAATGAAGCCCCTAGACTTTATCAGGCTCTAGGTAAAGACAGTTGGAATTAGATTTTAGTAATATTTTCTCTTATGAATTTCTCAATATCTCCTCTAATTGTTTTGTCCCCTTCCATCTTCATCATAGTATTTTCCAACAATTCATAGAATATTTTCTGTTTTTCTTCTTGTTTGTATCCTTTAATATCGTAATTATGAATTCTCATTAATAGTAAGGATATTGCAACAGATGTTCTTTTGTTTCCGTTTTTGAATGGTTGATCAAAAACCAGACCCGTCATAAGACAGCATGCTTTTTGAATTGCTTTTTCCTTATTGTCATATAGTTTATTGTAACTGTTAATCTCATCTACAATCTCTTGAAGTTTTTCTGGATCATCTAATCCATATGGCTCGCCTAACTGTTCACAAAATTGTCGATTGACCACAATAATTTCCATCGGAGTCAGTACGCCATCAAAAAAAGACACAAATATGTATTTACAATGGTAAGTTAAAAATTAATTTATACATATCATCTTTTTAATAATCTAAGGGTTTAGGAAAAGAGTTTAGAATTTCTTTCTAATGCTATGAATTATAATCCCAGGATCTGCAAAATACATTCCTGCATTGAGTGTAATCAAAGAGATACATCTCCTGTCAATATGGTTGGAAAAATAACTTCTCCTGATAAAACAATTTTAAAAAAATTGATGATGTTAATGGCACTTTTAGTTTAACACGCTGCTCAAGTTTCAATTAAAATTTCTACAACATCTGATTCAAGCACATATGCTTTGAATTCATTTGATATCCCTGAATAAATCACCCACACAACCGGATTGCTATACATGAATTTTTTATCCGTGTTTGATGGATATGCCTCAGAATTTGGATGTGAATGAAAAATGCCCACAACTTCCATCTTTTTTTCTTCTGCAGTTTTGTAGCATTTGATTAATTGCTCAGGGGAAATTGTAAAATTAACTGGAGATTCATCTATGTTTTTTGTAAGAAATATTTCTTTTACTATGGTTTTTTGTTCATCTATTCTGCCAAATAATATGGCACATGACTCATTTGGTTTCTCATTATCTGCATTATCTAAAAGGATTTTTTTTTGAGATTCTGATATTATGATTTTTTGCAAACCTATTGTATTTCAACAGAACCTGTCATCCAAGGATGAACCATGCAAAAGTAGTCTTCTTTTCCTGGAGTATTAAATGTGAACTTGAATGAATCACCTGCAGCAATCATTGAATCAAATAATCCATCTGCTCCGTCTTGTGGGTTACCTGAAGTTACTGTATGCATTGCATCATCTATGTTTTCCCAAACTACTGTAGTCCCAACTGGAATTTGAATTACTTCAGGATCATAATAGACTTGTCCCATTTGTTGAATTCCTGCCCCTTGTGGAATTGCCACTTTGACGTCTTCTCTTGGTTCTTCTATGATTAATGTCGCTATCATCCATGGATGCACTATACACATGTATTCGTATTCATTTAATGTTAGTTTGCTGGTGTCTAGTGTGAATTTCTCGCCGGCATTGATCATATTTGAATTAAATGTGTCCCCAAAGTCAACTGAGCTAGTCACAGTGTGTACTGCAGTATCTACATTTGTCCATTCTATGGTGTGTCCTTTTGGAACATGTGCTACATCTGGCTCATAATCTGGATTTCCCTGTATGGATGAATCTGCTAAAATTGTGATTGCAAATATTGGACCTGCCAATTGTATTTCTTTTTCAGGTACCTCCTCTACTATTGGCTCATTAATCATGTAGGTATCCGGACTGACTAGGCCAAATGCAAACCACATGATAATTCCTGTAGCACTTGCTAATCCCACAATTACTCCTACTGGTTTAGCATATTGTGGCATCTTCATTGCAAGATATGCTATGATTATTGATGGAAATGCAATTGCCATTAATAATCCGATTAATGTAATTGTATAATTTGATGAATTCATTGTTAATGCAAATGTTCCAAATCCAAGCGCAATTGATATTATTACTAGTGTAGTTGCTTTGGCTCTGTTGCTAGTTGAGACGCCTCCATCTAAGATGCCTACTGATAGAAATATCAGTCCAATAAACATAGTTAGACCTGTCAATGCATGCATTCCATCGATAAATGTATGAGCTATTCCCGCATACGATATTGTTACACCGGCTAAACCTATAGCTGTTAATCCCATGCCTGGCATCATGAGGTCCCAATTACTCATTCAAGCTAGCTGTTAGGACTGAGATACTTATTCCTTTTGAAATAACATAGATCATCAACGTCGAATAAATTAAATGGCTTCTGATTTGCATAGAGTAAGATTGGGCTTTAAGGAAATAATGGAAATCTCCAAACCACGAATTGTTGTTTTACTAGTGATTACTGCTGTAACCTCAATGTATGCTGCAAACAAACTAGTTCCAACTGATTATTCCTTTAACAATTGGGCATATCTGCATATTATAATAGCAGGTGCATTGGCTTCTGCCGGTTCTAGTGCTTTGAATCACTACTATGACAAAGACATTGATCCAAAAATGACGAGAACCAGTACTAGACCAATACCTTCTGGTAGAATGAAAGCATCACATGTTTTGATTTATGGATTGGTAGTAAGTTGTGTTTCTGTAATTTATGGATATTTTGCACTAAATGCTGTCTCTGCATTTTTTATTGCGTTGGGAATATTTTCCTATGTCATAATATACACAGTATGGCTTAAACGATTAAACGCGTCAAATATTGTTATTGGCGGCATTGCTGGCAGTGCTGCAGCTTGGGCAGGTTGGTCAGCTGCAACTGGCAGTATGGATTTGTTGGGATTTCTGGTAGGATTTTTAGTATTTGTATGGACTCCATCACACTTTTGGTGTCTTGCAATGAAAATAAAAGATGAATATGCCCAAGCCAAAATTCCAATGCTCCCAGTTGTAATTGGAATGCAAAGAACATCAAAATACATTTTGGGAAATACTCTAATTTTACTTCCATACTCTCTGATGCTTTCTGCATTTGGTATGGGAATTGTATACACTGTAATTGCAGCAGTTTCAGGCGGATTGATGTTATCTTATCACTACAAACTCACAAAGAATCCTACATCTGAATTTGCATGGAAAGCATACAAAGTAACTGCCCCCTATCTTACAATAATTTTTGTTGCAGTTGCATTAGATGCTGCATTTCATTTCCCGCTATTTTAGAAATTTAATTATTTTTCAAAGCCAGGAAAACTAGCTTCATAGTCTTTTTCCATCATTTCTTGATTTTGTTCATCAACTATGTCTATTTCCTCTTTTATTGTGACTATCTCTATTCTGCGTGCCTCTTTTGTTATCCATGCAACTTTAATCAATCCCAAAATTTCTAGATCTAGTAATAATTTATTGAATTTATCCTCTGTAATGATCATCCCGTCTTTTGTCAGAGATTTGTACAGCTCTACATCTGTAAGGGAATTTACTTCCTTGATTTTTTCATGTATTATATTTTTTAGTGGAATTGCCATTTTTATCCGTAAAATGATTTATCTCCTGACTTGGGCACCACGTTAGATATACTTTCTCTTACTGTATTATACCATTGATCCACCTCTTTGGTAATTGATGGTTTTATTTGCTTCATGCCGTTTGCAAAGTCTGAACTAGAAATCTTTACAGCATTGTTTCTCATTGCTTGAACTGCAGCTTCTCTGCAAAGTGCTGCCAAGTCTGCACCTGTGTAATTTTGAGTCGCAACTGCAATCTCTTGTAGTTTGACATCTCCTGCCAATGGCATTTTCTTTGTTAGTATTTTGATGATTTCTAATCTACCTTTATCATCTGGTGGTGGAACATATAGCACAAGATCTAACCTTCCTGTTCTGAGTAGTGAATTATCTAATACATCTGGTCTATTTGTAATTCCTATTACAACTACTCGTGATGATGTTCCTTCCTCAATTTCTGTTAGTAGTTGACTGAGAACCGTTTCACCTACTCCGCCCTCTCCTGATTTGTAGCGTGCAAGCGAATCAAGTTCATCAAAAATTACCACACATGGTGATGATGTTTTTGCCTTTCTGAAAATCTCTCTGACTGCTTTTTCTGATTCACCAATCCACTTTGAAAGAATTTCTGGACCTTTGACCAAAATCATGTTAGCCCCTGTCTCAGTAGCAAGTGCTCGTGCAATGAGTGTTTTACCACAGCCTGGTGGTCCATAGATTAGTGCCCCCTTTGGAGGCTTGATTCCCATTTTAGTGAATTTGCTTGGCTCTCTCATGGCCACAATCAAATTATCTGTTAATGTTTTTTTAATCTCCTCCAGTCCTCCAACATCTTGCCACCATACCTTTGGTCTTTCTACGTAAAACTCTCTCATTGCTGTAGGTATTACATCATGCATGGCATCGTAAAAATCGATTAATTTTATCTGCATTGATTGCAATACATCTGATGGGATTTTTTCAGTTTCGAGATCTATCTCAGGTAGATAACGTCGAATTGATTTTAATGCTGCTTCTCTGCAAAGTGATTTGATATCGGCACCAGTATATCCGTGCAATTCTGATGCCAAGTCTTTAAGATCTACATCATCTGCAACAGGCATTCCTCTTGTGTGTATGATGAGAATCTCTAATCTGCCGTCTTCATTTGGAACTGATATCTCAAATTCTCTGTCAAATCTTCCTGGTCTTCTAAGTGCAGGATCTATACTTTCAGGTCTGTTAGTTGCTCCAAGAACAATTACGTTTCCTCTATCATTTAGACCATCCATTAGAGCTAACAATTGTGCAACGACTCTTTTTTCCACATCTCCATAAGCTTCCTCTCTTTTTGGAGCAATGGCATCAATTTCATCAATGAATATTATGCTTGGGGAATTGTCTTTTGCTTCCTTGAAGATGTCTCTTAATTTTGCTTCTGTCTCACCGTAATACTTGTTCATTATTTCTGGACCGTTAATTGAAAACATGTTTGCCTCTGATTCACTTGCAAGAACTTTTGCAATCAATGTCTTGCCACATCCTGGAGGACCATACAGCAAAATTCCACTATGTGGCTCTACACCTAATCTTACAAATAATTCTGGATGCTTTAATGGTAGTTCCACAATTTCTCGCATTGATTTTATTTCGTGCCCAAGACCACCAACTTCCTCATAAGTCACTCTGGTTTTTCTATCGCCTGATGCTTCTGTTGAGATTGTGAGATTTGTGGCTCTGTCGATTTTGACTATGTGCTTTGGAGATGTCTTGCTAATCTTAAAGTCCATTGAGTTTCCTAAGATCATTACAGAAATTTCATCACCATGAGTAATTGGCAATCCTTTCAATCTGTTTTTTACAAAATCTGTAAACTCTTTGTCAACTGTTACAGAATCATTAACTGGTATTAGCACAACTGATTTTGCAATTTTTGATGTAGCTTTTCTTATTTTTACTATATCATTTAATGATGCACCGACATTTTTTCTTGTCTGTCCATCAATTCTTATTATATCTGCAGATTTTTCATCTTCATCTACTGGCCAAACAACTGCACAACTAGTTCTTGACCCCATGACTTCGATAATGTCCCCTGGTGTGACTTTGAGTTGATCCATAGCATCTGGTCCAATTCTAGCACGTTTTTTACCAACGTCTCTTTGTTTAGCTTCTCCCACTCGCATCTGCAAAGGTTCATCTTTGCGTACCAAGAAATCACCTATTTCATGTCTACTGACATTCTGCTCATGTTGAGTACTTCAAATTCACTAACACCCTCAACAGATTTAACAGAATCTTCTAGAGAATCCATCTGACCTTCTTTGTCTTCTAAAATAAATTCCGCTTTAAGAAATTCTAATCCAAATGCTAGTGGCTCTTTTGCATGTCTTTTCATTTGTATTCCTTCTTTTAATGCACCTTTGATGGTTTCAGATAGCTTGTCAAGATCTACATCCATTCCAGTTGGAAGAATTTTAGTAACTAGTAGTAGCTGAGTCAATTTCTAAGGTCCCTGAAAATTACATGAGCCACAAGTGTATGTTTTTGCGGATTCTCTGCAACTTTCACATCTCCATATTAATTCCTCGCCGCAATTTGGGCAATTGAATTTTACACATTTATCATTAGGCATAATATGTCTGTGGCAACAACTACACAATGGTAACGAAATAGTAGATGACATGCCACAACTTTCTGTAAACATCATTTATATCTTGCCCAGAATCTGGGTGCTTTCAACTCAGAAGTTTTTTAAATTCTCCGCCAATTATGGCTTGAGCAGTTTTGAGCGAACCTTTGATCCCAAGTAATTTTATTATGGAGCCAGTGTGAAAATCAAAATCCTCTTTTTCAGAAATCTCTTTTGTGATTTCAGGTGTAACTGATTCAAATAATTTATTGATGGTATTGTTGTCTAATCTTTCTAAAATTTTTCTTGCAAATAATTGTTTTTCAAATTCTTTTCCAAATTTTTCTGTCCATCTTTTTTGATACTCTTCTAAATCTGACTTGTTTTTTGTTTCTAAGAATTTTGAGATTGCTTGTCCTGCATACAGTCCTCCCATTCCACTAGAGTAAATTCCTCCCGCAGTAGTTGGTTTTGCTTGTCCTGCTGCGTCACCAACTATTACTGTTTTTCCATCAATGAACTTGTCAATTGGTCCTTTGATCCAAATAGGGGCATAAATTTTCCTAATTGTAGAATAATTTCCCATTGTCTCAAGAAATTTTTCTATTGCCTCTACAACATTGATTCCTTTTCCTGCAACTCCTATCTTTCCTTTGCCTTGATCAGATGGTATCACCCATGCAAAAAATCCTGGATATTTTTCTTGATCAAAAAATACTTGCACATTTCCTTTTTTTATCCAATCTGCATAAATTTCATATTGTGCAGATGATAAAATTCCTGTCCTGTCTTTATGAATAAGAGATGATACTCCTCTTGCATCAACAAAAATCTGGCATTCTATTTCTCCTTCACTGGTTCTTACTCCTTTATCTGTTAATTCTTGAAAACTAGTTCTTACTTTGATTATGGCGCCATTTTTTTGTGCTTGATGTGCTATTTGTTTATCTAATTCTCTTCTGCTAATTTCTGCAACTCTTTGTCTCTTTGAATTTATGGAAAAACTATTTCCATTTGGCGCATGAATTTCTGCAGACTCTATTAAATGATCAAAAGTTTTTCTAAATGGAATTATGCCAAGTTCTTCCAATCCTGCAGTGCTGACTAATCCTCCGCAGTGCTCCGGGGTACCAATCTCATAATCTTCTTCTATAACAAGAACACTGTGATTATTGCTGGCAATTTCTCTTGCACAGATTAATCCTGCAACACTTCCACCAGCAATCACTACATCAAAGTACACATATTTTGTTTCTTTGTCAATTATTTAATTCAAAAGTTTTTCATTAAGTATGGTTTTTGGTATCTTTATGGGCGATATTAAACAAGTAATTGTGATTCGAACTGATCTTGAAATGGGAAAAGGAAAGATTGCTGCACAAGTAGGGCATGCCTGTGTTTTAGGAGCTGAACATGTCAGAAAATCTCATCCTGAGTGGTTCAATAAATGGTGGGGCGGTCAAGAGAAAGTTGTACTCAAAGTTTCAGGCATTAAAGAATTACAAGAAGTAAAAAAACATGCAATCGATTTAGATCTTCCATGGTCTGAAGTTACAGATGCAGGCCATACTCAAATTGCACCAGGTACCGTAACTTGCATTTCTATTGGTCCAGCTCCTGAGAATCTTATAGATAAAATAACTGGCGATTTGAAATTGCTTTAGATTTTCATTAATTCTTGGAATGAGATATAACTTGGTTTAATATTTTTTAAACCGTGAAGAAAAAAGGACTAATTGTTGCTATTTTTTTTGGAACAATAATGCTGACGTCTTTGGCTGCCGGTGTACTTCTTAACAACACTCCGCCACCATCTGAAAATGCTGAAGTAACTCTCACCGGTACTCCAGCTGATAATTTTCCTGATGCTCAACGTGCACAATTCTGTGGTTCAGGAGATGCAAAATCTACAACATTTGTCAAAGAATACACAATTCCAACTGCTTGTACAAATCCTTTGGCAATAGTTACTGATTATGATGGAAATGTGTGGTTTGCACAAACCAACACTGGTAAACTAGCAAAATTTGATCCTAATACTACGTCCTTTACTGAATTTGATAATCCCATGTGGCCAAAAAATGGCCGCTCGATGATTTGGGGAATTGATTATTCTCCTGACGGTTCATTGTGGTTTACAGATGAATCTTTTGATTCTGTGTGGAAATTCTCCACACAAGATGAAAAATATCAACGAATAGGTTATCCTTCTGAAGGTGACTCATTGCCACAAAAATTGAAAGTTGATGGTTCACAAATAGTGATAAATGATTTTACTGGAAACAAAATCACCTTTTTAGATCCCACTCAGTCTAATGATAACTTGAGATATCTTCATCTTCCTTCGCCTGTTAACGGTTCTGTAACTGGTGATTTTGCAATTGATGCTGATAAAAATGTCTGGTATACTAATTGGATTTTTCAACAAGGAGGAATTTTGATAAAATTTGATCAAGAAGGCTATCGTAATTCTGTAGCTAATGTTAATGGAAATTCTCTTCCAGTTCTTGATTATATTGAAATATTCCAACTGCCATTTGAACTGCTTACTCCAAACGGAGTTGCTGTATCTGATGGTATGATTTGGATAGCAGACACGTCAAGCTCTGCTGTCTTTAACTTTGATCCTGTCACACAACAATTTACTCAGTATGTCACATCCGAACCAAAAATATCCACATACGGTAACTCTACTGGAATCATAAAATCTCCAATATCTAGACCCTATTGGATTGAAACTAATTCTGTTGGACAACTAGTTTTCAATGAACAGACTTCAAATAGCATTGCACTCTTAGATCCCAAATCTGAATCACTTGTAGAATATATGATTCCATCAAAAAATCCGTCTTGGGGTGACTGTGCTCCTGATTCTGATTGTGGCTTGGCTCAAATCTTTGATTTTGCCATACACAATGATAAAATCTGGTTTACTGAATGGGTGGAAAATAACATTGGTGTCATTGATACTTCTATTGCACTTCCATTTAGAATTGAACTTGACTCTAAAGATATTTCACTTGTATCAGGTGAATCAACGAATTTGTCTTTTGTAATATGGCCTTCACAGCAAGACTTGTCTGACATGTCTTTGATATTATCAAACCCTTACAACTTTTTGGATGTCACATCAAATGTATCTGATTCTTTCCAATTAGATTTTGATGCTCCTAGATCTGTGGAGGTAACAATTTCTGCATCTGATGATGCAACTCCTGGAAAATACAAAATATTGTTAGGTGCACAAATCGAGGATGTCTCAATTAGTAAATTTGTTACAGTGACAATATTGCCGTGATACCTAAAATAGATTCTCAAATAGGTATCTCTGTTTATAGTACAAAATTTACTGGGATTGGCGGACAAATTAGAACCGAAGCTGAGGACTTTAAGGTCGATGAAGTTCTCTCTGAGAAATCATTAAAATCAATTAATCAACAAGACGGTTACGCTGTTTACAAATTAAAAAAGAAAAAAATAGATACAAACCATGCCCTTTCTGATATTTTTAAAAAAAAAGGAATTCGATTAAAAGCACTTGGACTAAAAGATGCATCTGCAGTAACTGAACAATTTGTCTGCTCTGATAGTAAAGGCAAATTCATAGAAAACTATTCCTCTGAGAAATACTCCCTTGAAAAAATTGGGTTTGTCAAAAAACCCTTATCCAAAAAAGACATGCTTGCTAATCATTTTAGCATAAAAATTTCTGGGTGTGGTAATATCTCTAACTTTACAGAATATGATAAAATCCTAAATTTCTATGGTTATCAAAGATTTGGCTCTAAAAGACCTGTTACTCATCTCATTGGTAAGGCACTTTTACAGCGTAATTTCAAAAAGGCAGTTGAATTGATTGTATCTTTTACATCTTCTTATGACTCTAAAGAAAATACCGAAATAAGAGAAAAATTAGCTGACAAGTCAAACTACCAAAAATATCTCAAGCAAGTTCCACCACAAATGGACATTGAAAGAATTGTGTTACAAGAAATAATTGAGCATGATGATGAGCAAAAAGCAATTCATGCAATACCCTTGCCCCTTAGAAGATTCTATGTTCAAGCGTACCAATCTTTTCTTTTCAATCATGCGTTAAGTGCCGCATTTACAGACGGAGAAAATCTCTTTGAGGCACAAGAAGGTGATGTTTGCTATGATTTTCATGGGATAATTGGAAAATATGTCAAAGGTCTAGACCAACATCTTGCATTGCCTTTTGTAGGATATTCGTATTACAAAAAAACTCGCTTTGATTTTCAAATATCTAAAATTTTAAAAGCTGAAGAGATTGCGCCAAAGGATTTTTTCATTAAAGAAATGCAGGAAATTAGTAGTGAAGGTGGATTCAGACAAGCCGCAATACAATGCACTGATTATTCATCACATGATGCCACTGTAGAGTTTACTCTTTCCAGAGGTTCATTTGCTACCATACTATTACGTGAAATAATGAAACCTGAAGATCCAATTCTTGCAGGATTTTAAGATCTGTAAAAATATTTTCAGATGTCTTTAAGTTACAGTCTTTTTTAGAAAGTGCAATTATAATGGAACAAGCATACATGTTGATTAGCTGTGAAATGGGAGAAGAGCATTCACTTTATTCACAACTAAAAGAAATTCCAGAGATTAAAGATTGTATTATTACTTATGGTAGTTATGATCTTGTTGTTAAATTTGAAACTAGTACTGCAGAGGAGCTAAATACAGTTATTTCATCTAAGATTAGAAAGTTAGATAAAATTCGTAGTACCATAACACTTCGTGTGATTTAGCTTTTTTTGATAAAATTCAAACCTATTCCTATTATCAGAATAATGCCTCCTGCAACAGCTATCTGAATTCCATATGTGACCCAATGTGGATTTGAATACATAAATGATGTTTCTGGTCCAACTATTGATTGTCCTTGAAGATGAAAGATCATCCCCATAATCATAATGCCAATACCTGTGATTATGACTGCTTTTTTGCCTTTCATTATGCTTTCTAGGCTGATACCAGTAAAAAGAGTAAAGAGAATTGATAATTTGACCAAATGATTTCTCGATTTGTTCTTTAATTATTTACTTCTGATTCTAAAAAATGTACAATTGGGAATATAATACAGAGTCAGGGGACCGTAAGTATCTTAATCTGATATTATTTGTATTATCCGCATCTGCTGCTGTACTTTTGTTTTTGATATTTTTCCCTCAAATTGATGCGATAAATCAAGAATCATCGATTTTAATTAATCTCATGTTTCTTCCTGCTGCTGCAATAGGATTTCTTTATGGTGTTAGAATTACCGAAAGAGCTGTAAAGCCAAGCGAAATACGTAGTCCACTCAAAAGATCAATTGTTAAAACTCTCTTGTTCTTTTTTGTCATAGGTAGTATGTTTGGTTCTGTTAATTTTGCATTAAATAATGGTAGTATGATGCCTGAATCTGCCATCTTAGCTGATGGTTTACTCCCTTGGCTAAATGAATATGTGATTACAAACGGTGGTGCTACATTTCTAATAATTACTAGCATTGCTTTGATGGCAGGAGCAACAAAAAGAATTGTTGGACTGGGCTCTGGAATTATCGATAGACTGGTTACATGTGTTAGTACATTTGTTTTCTTTACAATGCTTATTCTCAGCTTTACACAATCTGATCATACTTCTTCAGCCGTGTTTTTGTATACATTTTATCATGCAGGAATTGTTGGCGGTGCATTTTATGCCATGAATAGACTAACAAAAAATCTAAACACTATGGAAGATTTTGCAAATGGATATTAAATATTATTTCTCTAAATCTACATAAATTCCAGACACATCATTGTTGATTCTGTCCCAATATCTTTCACAATCTTCTGTTTTGAAATCATTTGCTTTGCATTCTTTGAAGTGAGCCGTATTTTCTCTTTGGATGTTATCTCCAAATAGTACATTTGAGCCTATTGCTAATGCAACAAGTGCAATTGCTGTAAGACTTGCAGCAACTAGAATCATGCTATAACCTACATGGGCATGATTGTGAGGATCTTTCATTCAACGCAAATCAAATTCTCTTGAATTTATTCTTTTCAAGAAGTAAAATGCGATCAAATATTGGTATCAGTATCAGAAAAAAACAAAAGCCAGCAATCACATCTATATTCATTGAGCATTCAAATTCTTCAGTATGAGTTTCTAGGTCCAATCAAGCTTCAAGAATGGGGACCACCAATGGAAAAAGTAGTATACTTGATAATGTCTCGCCAAAAAGACTCTTTTAACATAATTTATGCTGGCGACTGTGAACAGACTTCTGATGAGAAATTTTTCACTAGCAATTCTAGTTTCAAATGCTGGATTGAAAAATCTGGCTCTGAGAAATCACTGTATCTTGCCATTTTGCCACTATTTGAATCTGGAAACGATGAGAGAAAAAAAATCTTAGATAAAATACTTGCTCGCTATCGTCCAATCTGTAATCTAGGAATCAACTACGACGTTAAACCTGACTATAAAATACACTCTAAATCTGATTCACAAAATACTAAAACTCCTTGTCCTTGCTGTGGCTCTGAGATGAAAGTCGACAAAGTGCTTGAAACTACAACAATTATTCGCTGCATTGAATGTGGTTTGAGTGATACTAGACTTAATTCTTGATTTTATCTTGAATCTTAAATAATTCCAATGTAAGCAAATCTATTGCTTTTTTTAAATGCTCAAATTCATTAATTGAATGAATTTGTCCTTCTACTAGTGCTCTTAGCACTTTGACTGAACCTTTTTGAAATTCATCTGATGCGATAATTTCCATTGCATTGAGTTTAGACAAAAGATTGTCCAATTCTTTTCTCATTTCATCAGCTGGCGCATGTTTGTTCATAAATTATCTCAAAAGAATTTAGTATATGAATTATAGTTACAATAGATCTTCGTCTATTTCTTGAATTGGCTCTAGATATTGCTGACAGGTACAATTAGGAATCTTACATTTACCGATTTTCATTAACGATTTACTCTCCTTTGATGGGATATGGGCTTCACTAGTGTGATGGCATCGTTTGCAGTTCATAGGAAAAATTTTGTTCCTCTGTTATTTAAGCCAGTAAACAAATTACAATTCAAACATCAACAGATTGTAATTGAATCATCTGTCTTCATTTGTGTATTATGTTCTGAACGCGCCCTATTTTTCCATTATCCAATTCAACTTTAATTCCATGAGGATGAAACTTACTAGAAGTAAGAATTCTCTTAACTATTCCTTCAGTCAAATTTCCTGTACGTTGATCTTGTTTTTGTACTATCTGTACTGTTATTCCAATTTTTATTTTATCTCTTGACGGTACCGCATTCAATGATCTTTGGTACTGATAATTGATTCTAAATCTTTGTTTTGATAAAAATACGGAGTTTTGAGAGTTACTCAAAACGATTTACTAGTTTTGTCTGTGATTTTGGAAACATTCTCTGCAATAAACAGGTCTGTCGTCTTTTGGCTTGAATGGTATTTGACATTCATTTCCACAGTCACCACATGTTGCGGTGAACATTTCTCTTGGTCTATCGTCTCTGCTAAACCTGGAACCTCTGTCGCTTGATCCTCTACCATAACTAGAACCTCTGTCACTTGATCCTCTACCATAACTCGATCTACCGCCAAATCTAGAGCCACCGCTGCGTTCTTGTGGTTTGTGCTTTTGGAAACATTCTCTGCAATAAACAGGTCTGTCGTCTTTTGGCTTGAATGGTATTTGACATTCATTTCCACAGTCACCACATGTTGCGGTGAACATTTCTCTTGGTCCATCAAATGGCATATCTTTCTAAAACTTGGTGAAATCGTGTTGTAATTAAACTATTGTAAAATTGCTTTTTAAATCAAAATTGGCATGATTTAGTTCTAACCTGGCATTTTGTAGTAATTGGGGATACCCAAATAATTGCCAAAATTCATGTTAAACTATGAAAGGAATACTCATGGTCGGAGTTTCAGGTTCTGGCAAAACCACTTGGGTCAATTCGCACAAGGAATACATTGTCTGTTCCACCGATTCCATAATTGAACAATTAGCAGAAAAAATGGACATTTCTTACACTGAGGCATTTAATTATATTCAAAATACAAAAAAATTTGATTACATTACAACTAAATTCTTTGAAAAAATACATGAATGTATCTTAAGTGACAAGGACTTTGTAATAGATAGAACCCACTTAAAACGCCACATTAGAATTTCATTAATTAACGAATTAAAGACATTTGCAATAGAGAATGGAAAACACTTGGAGTTACTTGCAGTGAGTTTTGAATTACCTAAAGCCACAATATTTGAGAGATTAAAGAACAGAGAAAAGAAAACTGGAAAATTTATACCAAAAGAGGTGATACTTGAACAAATCAATTCCTTTAACATACCTACAATCGATGAGGGATTTGATGCAATAGAAAGAATTACGTGATTTTCGTATTATATGGTTTCAAAGTTATGGCATCAATACTGCTCTTGCTTGAATTTGGGAATCTTTTAGTTTTTTGAGAACTTCATTTGCTTTTTCTAATGGATATGTCTCTGTTATCACTGTGAATTTTTTTTCATCACATATTTTGATTACCTGCTCCATATCTTTTGTTGACCCAATCACAGTTCCACGAATTGTTTTTTCATCAAATGCAAAAAATGTTGGATTTTTACCAACTGTCGCAATTACAATTAATCCCCCTCTCTTTACTGACTTGATTGCAACATCTGTTACTATGTCTGCTGGGGCAAAAACTATTGCAGCATCCAACATCCCATGTCTTTTTTTTAGTTCATCTAGAAATCCTTGATTTTCAGAAAAAGTCATAATATCTATTGCCCCTAATCTCTTTGCCACATCCAGATGACTTTTACTGCGTGAAAATGCAATAACCTCACACCCTTCTACTTTTGCAAACTGTACTGCCATATGGCCAACACCACCAATTCCAAATATGCCGATTTTTTTATGCGATTGCGGTTCTGCAGCTTTTACTGCTTTGTATGCTGTAATCCCTGCACAGAACAACGGAGCTGCATATTCTGATTTCATGTTTTCCGGAATTTTTGTTGCAAAATCTTCTGACACTGTAATGTATTCTGCATATCCTCCTTTGAGTGACTCTCCTGTAATTATTGATGATTCACAAAGTTGTTCTTTTCCTTCTTTACAATATTGACATACTTTACAAGCTTCAAGTAATGGTGTTATTCCTGCCCTGTCTCCAATTTTGAATTTGGTAACATTACTGCCGATTTCAACAATTTTTCCTACCACCTCATGACCTGGAACTGTAGGCAAAGTTGGTGGAATTCCAATCTCTTTCCAATCTCCTTCAATTCCATGTAATTGCGAATGACAAACTCCACAGGCTTCAATTTTTATTAAAATCTCGTCTGGTTTTTTGATTTCATGTCTGTCAATTTCGGTTAATTTTAACGGTCTAGTTTCAATTAGAGCACATTCAGATAGTACCATGGCTCGCATTTTTTTCATATTTACCTATTTGCAACACGAAATTTTAAGATTCGTTCATTAATCTAATCTTTCTAAAATTTCAGTAGGTTTGATTTTGTTTTTCATGTATGAAACTATCTTTCCTAAATCTTCTACTGCACTATTGATCTTATTTTTTTGATATTTGGTAAGTTTAGAACCCATTCTTTGTTCATATTCTGAAATTTCTATGAAAAGTTTTTGACTCTTTTCCATTAATTCATGTGATTGTATAATGGCATCTGAATAACTATCCCAATTCCAGTTGAGTTTTGTAATTGCTTCAGATAACTCGAAAGCTCTTATGACTTTGAGTAGTCCCTCTTCATCGACATATTCCGAATCCATAATTGGAAATCTCTATTATCCTATTAAAATTAGTATGTCCCATTAACCCCATGAGAAATTGAGCCTAAATCAAACACCCTTAAAGTAGATTTGGCAACTTTTCTCCAATCCCTTTTGAGACTGGCCACAAATTCTCTGGTTTCAGTCTCGGATGTCAGACATGCCTATTTTAGATATGATTGGTGGTTACAAGAAAAAGTCTAAGATTTGCTAGTATTCATTAGAAAAATAAAGATCCTAATTTCATAGCAATACATGTCTAAAGATATCTCTGCTGAGGATCGTGAACGAATAACTCTGCTTCAACGTGTTTCAAGCTCAAAAAGTGAATTCAAAAAACTTTCGCTAGAACAATTAAAGCGAATGCAAGAATTAGTAGAGAAAAAAGATTACAGTCATGACAAAAAAGCCCATAAATCAAAAGTCAAACTATTAGCAAAAATCAATGTCCGAATTTATGAGTTAGAAGAAGGTAAAGGAATCTTTTACTAAATTATGCCAATTAGGTACAAATACCAATACAGATGTGATTCATTGTGGCAGAAAATAATCTGATAAATGAAACTAGCCCGTATTTACTTCAACATGCACATAATCCTGTTAACTGGTATGCTTGGAATGATGAGTCTCTAAAAAAAGCAAAAGATGAAAACAAACCCATCTTTCTTAGTGTAGGGTATAGCGCTTGTCACTGGTGTCATGTGATGGCACACGAATCATTTGAAAATGAAGAAGTTGCCAAATTCATAAATGAGAATTTTGTAAATATCAAAGTAGACAGGGAAGAAAGACCTGATCTTGACGATATTTATCAAAAAGTTTGCCAAATAGCAACAGGACAGGGTGGATGGCCTCTTAGTATTTTTCTAACTCCTGATCAAAAACCGTTCTATGTTGGAACTTATTTTCCGGTTTTGGATTCTTATGGTCGCCCTGGGTTTGGAAGTATCTCTAGGCAATTAGCGCAAGCTTGGAAAGAAAAACCAAAAGACATTGAAAAAGCCGCTGATAATTTTCTTGTGGCATTACAAAAAACAGAGACAGTAAAAGTTCCATCAAAACTAGAACGAATTATTTTAGATGAGGCAGCTATGAATTTATTTCAACTTGGTGATTCTTCATATGGCGGATTTGGTTCTGCGCCAAAATTTCCAAATGCTGCCAATATGTCATTTTTGTTTCGGTATGCAAAGCTTACTGGGCTTTCAAAATTTAATGAATTTGCGCTTAAAACCCTAAATAAAATGGCTAAAGGCGGCATATTTGACCAAATTGGTGGTGGTTTTCATAGATATTCTACAGATGCTAGGTGGCTAGTACCTCATTTTGAAAAGATGCTTTATGATAATGCCTTGATTCCTGTAAATTATGCTGAAGCATTTCAAATTACAAAAGATCCTTTCTATCTTGAAATTCTTCATAAAACACTAGGTTATGTCTTACGAGAAATGACATCAAGTAGAGGCGGATTTTTTTCTGCATATGATGCTGATTCAGAAGGTGTTGAAGGAAAATTCTATGTGTGGAAGAAAAGTGAAATCAAAAAGATTCTTGGAGATGACACTGATCTATTTTGTCTATACTATGATGTGACTGATGGCGGAAATTGGGAAGGTAATAGTATTTTGTGCAATAACATCAACATCTCTGCAGTAGCATTTCATTTTGGCATATCTGAAGATAAAATTCGTGAAATTCTTGCAAGATGTTCTGAAAAATTATTAAATGTTCGCTCCAAAAGAATTGCACCTGGACTAGATGATAAAATTCTCACATCTTGGAACTCTTTGATGATCACAGCATTTGCTAAAGGGTATCATGTAACTAGCGAAACCAAATACTTGGATGCTGCAAAAAACTGCGTATCTTTTATTGAAAAAAATCTTCTCTCTGGTGACAAATTACTACGAACATACAAAAATAATACCGCAAAAATAAATGGGTATCTGGAAGATTATTCTTATTTTGCAAATGCGTTGCTTGACGTATTTGAGATTGAACCTGAACCAAAATATCTAGACTTGTCTTTAAAATTAGGGCATTATCTAGTTGACCACTTTTGGGATTCTGAAAATAGCAGCTTTTTTATGACATCGGATGATCATGAAAAATTAATCATACGACCAAAGAGCAATTATGATTTATCGTTACCATCTGGCAATTCTGTTTCGTGTCTTGTGATGCTTAGACTATTCCATCTAACCCAAGAAGAAAAATTCCTAAAAATCGCAACTCAAATTATGGAATCTCAGGCACAAATTGCAGCAGAAAATCCCTTTGGATTTGGTTATTTACTAAATACAATTTACACTTACTTGCAAAAGCCCACTGAAATTACAATTATTAATTCTGAAAATTCTGAAATTTGCAAGTTTCTTTCTGGTAAATTCTTGCCTGAATCAATTTTGGTGACAATAAACAATAAAACTCAATTAGAAAATCTTGCAAAATTTCCATTTTTTGCCGGTAAAGTTTTTAGTGACAAGACTTCTGTTTTTGTTTGTAAAGATTTTACCTGTTCATTACCTTTAAGCTCTATTGCTGAAATAGATTCTCATCTTTAGAGTTTTTTTAGGTTTATTCCAATAACATTTCCAACTTGTGGTCTGCCCATATTTTCATATCTTGATCTTGGCATTGTAATTGTAATTTGGGTCTGTTGATAGCTTTTGATGTTAACTGTTGGCTGAGCTTGTAAAATTGCCTCTAATAATGGCATGACCTGTTCTTTAGTTTCAGCATCTAGTCTTTTTGAAACATTTTCAATAATCATCTGTTTTTGTGATATTGGCTCAGTTGATACATTTTCAATTAATGTTAATTGCACTATTTGGCCATTGTCTACTATTTGTGTAATTTTGAATTCATCTGTAGCTGACAATGCTGTTTATTGCACCTGTTGATTTATCAACGTATTGAAAAATAGAGTGCTATTACTGCCATCGCCACAGCAGATGCTACTCCTAAACCAAAGATGACTTTACTTCCGTCTATCTTCATGTTTTTTGATACAATAAAATCAAATTAAACTCTAGCTATTTTTGTAAAACATTGACTAATAATTTTTGTTTTAGATAATTTTAATCATCTTTATTGTTTGATGGGTTCAAGAATCGCCTTTTTGATTAACGGTGCACGGTCCTTTAGAATTTGATTGAATTCTCTAATATCTTCCAATCCTGGGATTTGTTGTTGGTTTTGATAAGCCTGTAAAAATCCAGAATATACACATCCTGTAATAATTCCAAATGCTGTGTCCGGAATTGATTCTACTTCTGGAGCAAAGTTTTCTGCAATTTGTCTGTATGACTCTGATTCATTGATATAGTAATCAATCAAACTATCGATGAAATCTTTGTTCTCTTTGGATATTGCCATGTTTTTCTTTGCGTCCTTGTTTATTTAACTATGGTAAATTGTTTATTTATTTATCCTATGTTGCCTAGTTATTGTGGAAATTAGATCTAGATGATGAATATTTTCGAATATTTGATTCTAATAAACTCGTAGCTGGATACTTTGATCCTGATTATGGTGATATATTTCCAAAAGAAAACTCGGCAGAAATTATTCTTCAAATGCTAAAAAATCATGATAAAATTTCGGGCGGACTTGTCATGATCCCTCTTGTTAAGTTTGGATTATTTGATTCTGATTTAGATATTGATATTGATGAATTAGAGAATCACGTAAATCGTGTTGGAGAACACCTAAAAAAATGGAAGGATTTCATCGCAAAAACCAACAACACTGTTCACTCTATTAGAATATCTCACACTGATCACGACATGCTTACAATTACATTCCCAATTAAATTTTCAGAACCTACTTCTTTAGATAAAACAGAAATTCTAAAAGAACTTTCACCCATATTGGATTTATTGCAGAAATTAAATTTGTTATAATTCTGTCTTTTATCTATCTTAATCCTGATTTTGCTGCATTGAATTCTCCCAAAGCCATCATCTCATACTCAAACGATTCTTGTAACAATGAATCTGATCTAATATTGTGAGAATCATCACTTGTTTTTACCCATTCTATGAATTCCTTGTCACTGTCTAACTGTGTCTGTGTTGAAAGCTTGAATAATTCCACTGATGAAGCAAATTGTTTTGGTGGGGTTAAATCATCATATTTTAAAACCACATTTTGCATTTTTTCAACATGATTTTTTGAATATTCTGATAATTCCTGCTGACTCAAATCCCCTTCTTCCCACTGCGTGATTTTTGAATTAA
The DNA here is from genome assembly GCA_025930495.1 of Nitrososphaeraceae archaeon. Classification (GTDB taxonomy): domain Archaea; phylum Thermoproteota; class Nitrososphaeria; order Nitrososphaerales; family Nitrosopumilaceae; genus Nitrosarchaeum. The sequence goes on along the minus strand of JAICOU010000002.1, from coordinate 45,677 downwards.
ATTCTGTTTGTAACTGCTTGACCTCTTCTTGAATTTGCTGAAGTTCGTTTCCAAACTTGAGTCCTTTTTGTTTAGTTTGTTCCACTGAATAATTGTAACCTGCTATTGCTCCTATGATGATAACTGCAATGGCGACAATAATGATATTTTGTTTCTTTGATTTTTTCAAAACTAATCTGTATAGTTACCTTCTGCATCTAACTTTAACTCAATTGTCATAACAGTACCGCTGATAAATGATTCATTGCGAATAGTTCTTACTCTTGCAACATCTAGATGGTAAGGCCAAATCTCAACTACAATTGCACCTACTTTGACATTCTCTGGAGCATCTGTTAATTGAATGTCTTCTTTTTTTACTCCATACTTTTCCAATACGTGCAGAGTATGTTCAACTAGTGGCTCTGGATTATTGTGATTAATTGCCCAAACCGTTCCCTCGTAGTCTATTTTTTCCATTTTAAAATAAATCTGAATTATCTCCTATAACAATTATTCTGTTCTGCACACAAGTGTGATTTTTTCCGAAAAGGATATGAAAAGAACCAACTTGAATATTGTACCTTGGTCTTTGAAGCAATTTTGTATCTTGCAGTGCTAATAATTGCTGCCAAATTGTTTGGCGAACTCATGCATAGAATTAATCAGCCTACGATAATAGGAAATGTCCTTGCCGGGATTATAGTGGGTCCTGCGCTTTTAGCTATTGTTGAACCCGTTGATGCAATTGAGCTTTTTACCTCGATTGGGGTGTTTTTCTTATTCTTCTTAATAGGTCTTGAAGAGATTGATTTGGCTGGAATATTTAGCGTGATGAAAGGTAGAATATTTGCCGGTTCTGCCGTAGCCTTTTTGATTCCATTTTTTGTTGCAGGCTTTTTTGGATTGTCACTGGACATGAATTTTACACAATCTTTTGCTATTGGAAGTGTAATTGCCGCATCTAGTCTTGGTGTCACTGCAAAGATACTCAGTGATCTTGGCAAACTAAAGTCTGCAATAGGTCTTGAGATCTTCACAGTTACTGCAATTGTAGAATTTATTGCAATCATTGTCACTAGCGTGCTGATTCAAGTAAATTCAAGTGACACACCAATGATTTCAGAATTTTTCTGGTTGTTTGCAAAGATGATCATATTTTTTGCAGTTGCCGGTTTGCTTTCAGTTATTGTTTTGCCTCGATTTTTCCGTATGTTGAAAAAACATCTTCCCGGTCAGCAAATTTATTTTGGTATTGTAATTGGAATTATTTTGCTTGTAGCATATTTTGCTGAGGTTAGTGGAATTCATGGGGCAATAGGTGCACTTCTTTTGGGAATTGCTGTATCTAGAATGGCTAAAGACGAATATTCTGATATTTCAAAAAATATTGGTGTAATAGGGCATGGAATTTTTATTCCAATATTTTTTGCAGGCATAGGTCTTCACTTTAGTTTTGGTTTTCTAAATCTAGACTTGTGGGTTATTGCTGTGTTTATTGGAATAATCATTGGTGTCAAATTTGTCAGCTCTTACATTGCTGTTCGTATTGCAAAGATGCGTCCTGCTACAACTGTGGCATATGGTGTAATGGCAAAAGGTGCAGTCGATTTAGCACTGATGTTATCTTTGTTGCAGGCCCATATCTTGGAGGATGACTTGTTTTCGCTTCTGGTATTTGGTACTCTTTTGACTATGGTGATATCTAGCGTTGAACTTCAACGTAAGTTAAAGAAAATAATTCATGTGAAAGTAGGTACACTAGAGCTTGGATTAATGCCAATTTATTTTAGAAAGGTAGTATCTGACGTACCTGCAATTGCAGTAATTGTTACTGATTTTCCAAAAACAACCCCTTTGCTGACAATTAAGGCATTTCTAGAACAAAATAATGTTAACAAAAAACCGTTTCTGGTAATTGATTCTAATGACAAACTTGTAGGACTTGTCTCAAAACGAGAAATTGACAAATTCAATAAAAAAACTTTTGATGCACTAACAATTAACGATGTAATGTTTAAAAAATTTCATACCGTATCTCCTGATGAATATCTTTACTCTGTAATTCAAAAAATGAATTCACATCATTTTGATATTATTCCTGTTGTTGATCCTAAAGACGACCGTCTAGTTGGAATTGTAACAACACACAGTATAATGAATCTACTAACTGAAACAAAACAATCTTAATTGTTTCTAGCTCTGATTATTGCAATTAGAATTTCGGCATATTACAGAGAAGATCTTTCACGAGACATTGCAAAATTACTTCCATTGGCATCGCTTGCTATTTTTCTTTTCAATTCTCAATTTTATTCGCTTGTTGACGTTCTCAAAAGATTATCTGAGATACCATCATTTATCACACAAATTGCGGCATTTATGATTGTAGTAATGCTTGTTGAAATCGTTCTTAGCGCAATTTATTTAATTAAAATTAGATTTTTTCACAGAGAAAAAATCCAAGATTGATGACTCTGAATCTGCAATATAATTTCGATTCATTAAATAGTCTTAGCCTCTCTTTAAGTGGTACATGTCAAATCAGACTCGCCATAGTAGAGTAATCATCAGAAATATGACAAAAGATGATATTCCTAAAATAGTTGAATTGCAGAAGGCTGCATTTCCACATATGGCAGCAGAGGGTGTTTACTGGAAACCTGACCAATTGGAGGCACATCTTAAGATATTCCCAGAAGGTCAGTTTGTTGCAGATTATAATGGCAAAATTGTTGGCTCGTGCAGCAGTTTAATTGTAAGATTTGATCCTGAATACAAAGAACACTCTTGGAAAGAAGTTTGTGGTGACAGTCACTTTAAAGGTCATGACCCAAAAGGTGATTCTTTGTATGGTGCAGATGTCTCAACACATCCAGATAATCGAAGATTGGGAGTTGCAACCAAACTATATGATGCCCGAAAAATACTTGCAATAAAACTCAATTTAAGACGAATAATTGCCGGTGCAAGATTGTTCAACTATTGTGAATTCGCAAAAGAATTTACTCCTTTAGAATATGTTCAAAAAGTAAAAAAGCATGAGATCAAAGAACCTGTATTAGAATTTCAACTAAGAAACGGTTTCAAATTTATAAAAATACTTGACAATTACATGAATGATTCACGTTCCCTAAACCATGCCACTTTTATTGAATGGATAAATCCGAACTATACTGCAAAATGATTGTTGACTGCCACGTTCATGTTAATCAATACGAGCTAATACAGCACATTCCTTCTTTGGATGCTAGAATTCATGAACTTCAAAAAGAGATGGCAAGTAATAATGTAGATTATGCCCTAATTTTATCCTCATACAAAACAAATTCTGATAGACCTTCTGCAAAACAGATCATCGATGCAATCAAAGAATATGATAATCTTGGTGTAATTGCAGGATTTTCAATTGATAATCATACTGATGAGGATTTTCAAAATTACCGAAAATGGATTAAAGATGGTCTAGTCAAAGGTCTTAAAATCTATTCAGGCTATGAGCATTATTATCCATATGATGCAAGATATCAAAAAATCTATGACACTTGTGTAGAATTTGGCATCCCTGCAATGTTTCACACTGGAGATACTTATAGTCCAAAAGGAAAACTTCGTTATGCACGTCCACTAAACCTTGATGATGTTGCAGTAGATAATCCTGAACTAAAAATGATAATGTGTCATTTAGGAAATCCATGGATTCAGGATGCTCAGGAAGTGATTTATAAAAATAAAAATGTCTATGCAGATATTTCCGGTTTAGTTATAGGCAGCTTTGATCACTTTTTTGAAAAAATGATTAAAGAAAAAGTTGCTGAGCTAATTAATTATGCAGGTGAGCCAAAATACTTACTTTATGGAACCGATTGGCCAATTAGTTCGATGGATTCATATCTTAACTTTGTCGCAAAGCTGAAAATCAAACAGGAGTTTATAGACAATTTCATGTACAAAAATGCAAAAGAATTGTTTAAAATTTCATAAATATTGCTGCTGTATTGATTTTCAATTATTCGGAGTTTATGACACTTAGTGTCATTGTGCTTTCTACTCTTGATAATTTTCTAATTCCCGCCACTGCTTTATCAAATTCTTGCTGATCTTTTGCATTTATCTCTACAATTACATCATATGCACCAAATGTAAGATATGCGTTTTTGACATTAGGCGTTTGTCTTAATTCTTCTATGATGTACTCTTCTGAGCCAAGATCACAATTTAATAAAATAAATCCGTTATGCATTATTTTTTCTTAGAATACTTGTTCTGATACTTGTCTTTAAGTTTTACATCTATTACCATCTGCTACGTCCACCATAGCTATTTCTGCCGCCACGGTCTCCGTATTTTTTTCTTCCACCACTTCTATCGTCTCTTGCATCTCCTCTACTTGATCCTCCATATCCACCGGATCTTCCATATCCACCAGAGCGACCTCTAGAATATCCTCCAGATCTTGATGAGCTTCCACCACCATATCTTCTAGATGGAACTTGTCTTTTTAGAGGATCAGGAATTGAAATTTCTATTCCCATCTCTTTATTCAAGTCTGTCAATTCCACTTTGATTTGACGCTTAACTAAATTCCAATCCCCAACAGATGAATATGATACTAGTGTAATTGCTCTCCCCTTTGCACCTGCTCTTGCTGTTCTTCCAATTCTATGAAAATAAACCATCTCTTGATTTGGCACATCATAATTTACTACCAATTCTACTCTTGGAACATCAATTCCTCTAGAAGCAACATCTGTTGCAACAAGAATATCCACTTTACCACTTCTGAATTTTGACATTGATTGCTCTCGTCTACTTTGTGACATGTCTCCTTCGATTGCTACTGCATCAAATTTTTCTTGATGGAGAAATTTAGCGACATCTCGAGTTCTGTATTTTGTAGAACAGAAAACTATGATTTGTCCTTTCACTGGTTTTATAAAATCAATAAGATACTTCATTTTGTCTCTGTCTTTAATTACAAGAAATGCCTGATCTATTCCCTCTCCACTAAGATCATCTGCATCCAGCAGAAACTGTTTTGGATTTTTCAAGTAATCTTCAGAAAGTCTGAGTATTGTAGTTGGCATTGTTGCTGAAAACAATGACATGACTCTGTCTTCTGGTGCAAGATCTAAAATAAACTGAATATCGTCAATAAATCCCATGTCTAGCATTGTATCTGCCTCATCTAACACAATGTGGGTAATATCCCCAAGTTCTATTGAACCACGTTTGAGATGATCAATTAATCTTCCAGGTGTTGCAACTACTATCTCTACACCTCTATCTAACGCATCTAGCTGTAAGCCCATTCCCTGACCTCCGTATACTGTTGCTACTCTAATTCCTGTATACTTGCCAAATTTCTTTATCTCTCCAGAAATTTGCATTGCAAGCTCTCTTGTTGGGGCCATGATCAAACCCTGTATGCCTTTTTTTGGTTGTATTTGTTGTAGCATAGATAAAGCAAATGCTGCTGTTTTACCAGAACCAGTATGTGCCTGTCCTACAACATCTCTTCCGCTAAGTAGTACTGGAATTACTGCTTCTTGAATAGGAAATGCTTCGTCAAATCCCATTTCACGAATTCCTTTCAGTATCTCTTCTTTTAATCCTAAATCTTGAAATTTTGTCATTTTGTTTTTCTTCTCTTAAGCAATGACGAAAAAGCTCATTGCCTGCTCGTCATTATTCCGATATATCTAAATCCATTTTAGGTCTAATAAACGCTTGTTCTTATTTCTCATGTGTTTAGCTGAGAATCAATTATACTCTTGAATACTTCAAAAGGTTGGGCTCCATCTAGTTTTACAAATCCTATTTTTTCATTTCCTATGAAAAATCCAGGAGTGCCAGATATTCCATACCCTCTTCCATCATTTAGATCATTGTTGATCTCTTCGATGTATTTTCCTGAATCCAGACAAGAATCGAATTGCTCTTGATTCAAATCTAACTCTGTTGCAAATTCTTTAAAGAGTGTAATTGCAGATGTAATTTCCATCTTATTCCAAACTCCTTGATTTTCAAATAATGCATCATGATATTCCCAATATTTGTCTTGTTCATGTGCACATTCTGATGCTGCAGCTGCTGGCATTGCATTAGGATGACTATTTTGTATTGGGAAATCCCTGTATACGAATTTTACTTTACCTGTTTCTACATATTGTTCTAAAATTAATGGTAATGTCTGAATCTGGAATCGAGCACAAAATGGACATTGAAAATCAGAAAACTCTACAATTGTAATTGGCGCATCTTGATCCCCTCTAACTGGATCGTCATTTATGGATACCCTAATTGGCTGTACGTTAGGTTGTTCCATTACTTGTTGATTTTTCAAAATCTTTGCTTCAAGTTTTGAAATTGCCTCGTTTAATTCAGATTTTGTTATTTCATCTGATTTTAAGCTAGTATACGAACCTGCAAAAAATACAGCTATCAAACTAACTGCTACTACTGAAATTACTAAAGCATTAAAAGTTGATTTTTTAATGGAAATTTTTCCGCCAGTTTCATTTTGCTTTGGTTTTATTTCATCAGAATCCATTTGGGCTTGTTTAAATTATAACATACTTATTCGTATTGCCACATTTTACCTCATTTTTATTCTCACAGTTCTTATATTCCATTATAATTATCCAAAATAATGTCAACAGACGATCGTAAAATGTACCCATGTACATGTTCTGATTGCGGAAAAGAATCACAGGTGCCTTTTCAACCAATTGAAGGTAGAGATGTTTTCTGCAAAGAATGTTTACCAAAACATAGAAAACCAAGATTTGAAAATAGATGAAGATATTAGGCTGAAATACGCTTAACGTCGTTTTTTCTTACTCTTTCGAAGTTATTTTTATAAAAGTTAAAAAGCCAATAATGGGATCCGAACCCACGACCCTCAGATTACAAATCTGATGCTCTAACCAGGCTGAGCTATATTGGCACAAAATCCAATAAATATTCTGGATCTTTAAAGTGTTACCAGCTAAAGGTATTTGAAATAAAACTTTGACAAATGTGTCTTGAAACTGAGTTTATTTTTAGATGATCTATAATTTTTTAAAAATATCTATTTTCTTATTTGGTGTATTGGCCCATCAGATTATAATACTGTGAATCTGTGAATAATTCATGAAATACGTTAAACCTTTCCGACTTAAAGTTATGATGGCTATGTTTTTTGGTACTGGTATTGTTGGGATTATTGTTGGCTTGTATGTTGCGCAACCTTCAGCAACCTCTTACGCACCACTGTTGATTACCTTTCTAGGAGTAATCAATTTATCATTAGGTGCATTTTTTGGTTGGGTCTTTCTTACTCAGACACCAGAATCAGATGATAAAAGAAAGAAAAAGCGCAATAACAACTAGTATATTTGTTGCAAAATGCATTGCATATGAATGATTTATTCCTTTTTTGTCATAAATGTATTTGAACAAAAACCCGATTGGCAGCAATAATATTGCCATGTGTACTTTTACTCCCATTGCAATATGGACAAACGCCCATACCACTACCATCTTTTTTGATTTTCTAAAATACAATTCTTCTACATAGTTAATGTGAATAAACATGTACACTAGTAATGGAATGAAAGGAATTATGCCCCAAAATCCCTGATCTGCAAATGGACCAAATGCAATGTTGTATCCAAGCCAACTCCAATTCAGAATCGGTATTGTCTCGACAAAATCATGCGCTAAAATAATGTATGCAAATAAAATTCCGAATGGTATTGGTGCATACTTTATTGAATTAATCCCTATTTTTAGATCCTTGACTCTTTTTTTCGTCTCTTTGATAAGAAGAAGCGATGCTCCCACTGTTAGAATATAGTACCCAATTACAAAACTATCTGTCTGAAAAAACTCTTCTAACATAATCTCTGTTGATATGCATTATAAAAAAATCTAACTCATTAAAGCTCAATTTGCCTTGATACACTGACTATTGACAAAAGTGATGTGATTAAAAAAATATTTTGAAATACATAGAAAAACATGATATGCGGAGATCGCATATTTTCTGAAAATATTTTTTGAGGTTTCAAAAGTATAAATATTAACACAGTTTCATCAAGAAAGAATTGCTAGATTTAGTTGCCAAAAAATTATTCCTCACAAAAGGCAAAGGCGTTCATGAAGATAGATTGACGAGTTTTGAATATGCCTTAAGAGATGCTGGAATTGCTGGTACTAATCTTGTTTTAATTTCAAGTATATTTCCGCCAAACGCAAAATTGATTTCCAGAAATGAGGGTCTCAAACAAATAATGCCGGGCCAGATTTTGTTTACAATTTATTCAAAGAATCAAACAAATGAGACTCATAGATTATGTTCTGCTTCAGTTGGTATTGCACGTCCAAAAGATACGAATCGATACGGCTATCTTTCAGAATACGAATCATATGGGCAAAATGAACAGCAATCAGGTGATTATGCTGAAGATATTGCAGCACAAATGCTAGCATCATCTCTTGGAATTCCATTTGATATTGATAAAAACTGGAATGAAAAAAGACAACAATGGACAATCTCTGGTCAGATATACAAAACACAAAATATTACTCAATCAGCAACAGGTGATAAAGATGGTAAGTGGACTACTGTATTTGCTGCTGCTGTTTTACTAGTCTAGTTTTATTTTTTATATCCTTTGAGATAAAATAATGCTACAGCAATTGCTATTGCTGTGATAATTATTACAATAATAATTGATTCATCAAATGTTGTTCCAATATTTTTTGGTGCTACTAACTCACTACCGCCTAATGAAAAAACTAATTCATCTTTGTTAATTGATGTTCTCTCACCAAAAATGTATTTACCTTGAATTCTTTTTCCTTGCTCTGGATCAAAAATCCATCCCTCTTTTGTAATTTCTTTTGGGATTTTTTCACCATCTGTTATCTGAGTCGGAATTATGTTTCCTCTCACATCTGATACATTAGTGGATTCTGGAGATAGTATTACAACTTGTAATATTGAATTTAATGGATAAAATCCTGTTGCAAAATAGTCTGATCTTTTCAATTCATCTGCTTTCAAAAACTCTAGTGGACTGATTTCCTTAACTGATGAGGCCGTATTTGGATAATCTACTGATAATTTCAATTGTAGTAATGATTTATTTTCCAATGGTATGATTGAAAATGTCATCTTTGATTTTTCTTCTTTGGATAGATTCTTTGCTATGTCATAAAATCCTCCTGATTCTCTAATGACTTTTGGGAGTAACAACGCTGAGATTTTTTCATACATGGATTCTGTATCTTCCATAGGCATTGTATACACTGCAGATATTGTACCCCTACCTGAAATTGTCCCTAATGTCTCAAGGGCTCTGCCAATCTCATCATTACTTTGAATAAATATAGAATGAAATTTTGCATTTGTATCAAATGTTTGATTCACCTCATCAATGAATAACTCTGCAATATTTTTTGTTGAGTTTTGAATTGCTGAAAAGTTTTTGTCTGCTGGGTCTCTTGCAACATTTATGATGATACATGATTCATCATATACGCCCAAAATGCATTGATTTTGGTTTGTCAAAACTATGGCTGTTATTCTATTGTTTTCTCTAATTTTTTGTTCTAATTCGGCAGGAATTTTTATTTCTTGTATACTTGTACTTTGTAGAGCAATTGACGCTGTGACATTTTGTGATATGCTTTTATCAATTATTACTTGTGCTGTTTCTTGAAATGTGGCAAGACTCATTTCTTGCGAATATGCATAGTTTGTTGTAAAAACTAGTACTCCAATTAACCCCAACAAAATCATGATTTTTCGCATAGGTGCCATTTCAGAGATGAAATTATTAAATTTACTCTTGTATTGTTCATTTATTTTTTTAGATTCTTGTCTTTGCTGAAATTATTTTGCTCATTTTACCAAAACCCTGTATCTAGCAACTAATATTGTAATTGGGATGATTTTCTAACTATGGCATTGTTTCAATTTTTAGTTGAGGTCTTTCAAGATCCTGTCTTTTCAGTAATTGCAATTTTAAGTGCATTTGTAATCGGAATTTTTCAAGGTATTGTTTTGGGTAGAGCAATACTTTTACGATTCCCACGTCTACAAAATCACGTAAAAACTGTTTCAATATCTTTATTTTTCTTGTTTCTTGTAAATGCGATTTTAAGCGTACCTCGTTTTGCATCTCCTGACAAAATCCTTCTTTCTAATGTCTTTCAAGCTAACACCCCTGGAGAATTGGCATCATTGCTTTTTCTTGTATTTGGACTGAATGCAGGATTTTTTGCAGTACTTGCAATTTCTATAACCGTTATGACCTTTGTATTGCTAAAATTTACTCATATTCATGGTGTTGCCAAAATCTTTGTTCTCTTTTTTAGTTTGCTTATCTTACTGTTAACTGGTCTTAGTAGGTTTACTGATTTAACTCCTAGTACTTTTGAGGTTTTTTTGTATTTTCTTTATCATCTTGGAATTACGATTGGAGTTTTGGCTGGCTCTGCAAGAAAGATCAAATCAAAAAAACTTGACTGGGGATAATTTCAAACATTTAAATCAGATAATTCTGAACCTCAAATTGACATCGAATTCAAACCGTTCGGGGAACAAGCTGGCAGTCCATGCGTTGGACTGCCAGCCCCATATTATTATAAAATTTTAAAACATGGTAAAATGTACGATTAATTTATCATAAAATATTTGTACAGCCAAGACGTGATAGAATTAATTTCCTAAATCCTACTAATCCATGCGAGAAATTATCATCAGATTAAACACAGCAGATTATCTTTCAAAAATTGTAATGTCGGCTCTTATTAAAATCTAAAATTGGTGTTAGTTTATTTTCCTATGGATAGTTTCCCATCATAGAATTATCCATCATTCCACTCCACGTAGAATTGTTCTGCATCATCCATGGACCCATCCACTGATTTTGAAACTGTTGATTCCCCATCATCCCTTGCATGAATTGATTATTTTGCATCATCTGAGAGTACATCTGTTGACTGAATTGTGGATCATTCATCATGGTTCCCATCATCTGATTCATCATATTTGGATTTTGCATCACAGTATTCCTCCAGCTGTTCATAGCTTGTGGATCATTCATCATGGTTTGATGCCATTGTGTCATCGTTTGTGGATCATTCATCATTTGTTGCATCTGCTGTGGTGACATATGCATAAAGTTGAAAGATTGATTTGTCGAAAAACCTGTATACCCTATTCCAATTCCTACAAAGAAAACACCAATTACAATACCAATCCAAACGTACTGGTTAACCATGGATATTTTTAGTGTGTATGCTATTATAATATTTACGTAATTTTCAAAATCAGGAATCATATTTGCATCTTAAATAATTCAAGTATGATTTTCTCTCATGGCAGAAACAAAAAATCTACCAAAAAAATCAGCCGGAATTGCTCCTTTTTGGGCATCTAGTTGGATAGACATTGACAGATCAATCGAAAATCTACGTAAAGACATGGAAAAAACTTTTTCATCATTTCCCTCAACACACATGTCAAAAATGCCCCATACATCTTGTGATGTTATAGATGAAGGTAATCAGTTTCGAGTGAAAATAGATGTACCTGGCATAAAGAAAAATGAAGTCAAGCTTAATGTCACTGATAATTCTTTAGAAGTATCAGCAGAGCATAAAGCAGAAGCTGAAGAAAAGAAAAAGAATTATCTTCACAAAGAGCGAAGTCAGGTATCTTATTACAGATCATTACCTCTGTCTGAGAAAATAATAGCGAGTAAAGTAATAGCAAAACTCACTGATGGAGTATTGGATATTACCCTACCAAAATCAAAACCAACCGAAACACAAAAGAAAAAATCAATATCCGTCCAGTAACTTTTCTTATTTTTTTAAATATTTTGTCTTAAATGTGATTGATTTACTTAACCACTGCCTATCAGTTGTGAGAATTATCACCTTATCTTTTAATTATTGGAATTATTCTTGCTATATCATGGATCGAATCAAATTAATCACTGGATTTGAAGAAGAGCGAGCAAGACGTGCATTGGATCTTTTACTAAGAGATAGAAAAAATGAATTTAAGGAATTATCTGATTCCCTAAGCATATCGCCTACCACAAGCGATTGGGAAATTATAATTCTCAAGTTTTGTTTGGATTTTGAAGATTGTTTTAAAACTTGGACTGACAATAAAGAACCGGAGCATAACCAAATTCACAAATGTATGACGATGATGAGAGTCATATCTAAAGATAAAAAATCAGTGACGGAAATAACTCATATAGAAAATATTGCATACAATATCTCCAAAGAATTTCAAGAAGTCTACAAAAGATTACGCTGATTTATAATATATGATAAAAATTCCAAATGAGATCAAAGAATTCATCGAGAAACAGGGAATTTTTGCAGTAGGAACTGTAGGGGAAAATAATTTAGCAAATGTGTCTCCTAGAATTTTCTTTAAAGTTGATGAAAATGTGATATATTGGTTAGATTTTTTCAAACACAAATCTTACAAGAATATCCAAACAAATCCCTGGGTCACAATTTCAGTTTTTAACAAAGATGAGTTGAAAGGATTTCAATTTAGGGGAATCGTGAGTTTTATAACAGATGAACCCAAAAAAACAGAAATCAAAGAAGACATTATTAAAAAAGTATTAGAAAAAAATTCATCAGAGAAAATAAAAAAACTAAGTGAGAAAAATGAAGTTCAAGTCATATTATTTGAGCCAAAAGTATGCTATTCATTAAATCCTGAAGAGTTTAGTGATATGTGTATAGGGGCAGATATTGATTCTACACATTTATTTCAAAAGTGATCCATTAACAATCAAATTTTAAGATGATTAGTTAAACATCACGTTAAAATGAAATCATTTAGTGAGATTTAGAAATTTACAGCAAAATTTACTTGTGGAAGTTATTAACTAAATTTTGCTTTTACTGCTGGTATGAACAAAAAACTAATCATATGAGATCACGCAGAAATCCTGTAAACTCATCACTAGGAATTACAGTACGCACTTCAAGATATCCTAATGATTCATGTGCTTGTTGTTTATCATAATATTTGTAGATTCCTTCTTCTGTAGGATAAATTGTTAAAGTGTCTTGTTGTCCAGGTTCTAAAAGTTCTGTCTGAATATCCAATCCTTCAATGTATAACCTATGATGTTTATCCCCATTATTAATTACAGTTAAGATGTATGCAAAATTTGTTCTAGTTACAAGATGAGGATTAGGGTCTCCATCTATTCCAGAAATCCCTTTTAGTTGAACATTTCCATCAATATCTTCAAAAGCAACAGTTTGTTCAATTTTTTCTTGCCACGAGATAGGTACATGTCGAATATTTCCTTGTCCAATGAATATCATCATTCCTACTAAAACTATAATGCATATCACAACTGCAACAAGTATTATTGATTTGTCCTTTGATACCATGGTATAGTGTAGTTATCACACTTATTTTTAAACAAAATACAATTTTTAAAGTTGAAAATAACTATGACAAATACTAGTAATCGTGTTCATTAAAATCTGAGCCCAATGCTATTGTTGCGATTACCGTAGTTTTAGTGGTTTGAAATTTGATATTTTTGGTTGGCATAAATTGATTAAAAATTTCTTTTAATAGCTGTTCAGTGAAAAATGACCAATTCATACCTAATTCATGTTGGATAAAAAAATGATGTAATTCTCCCTCAGTTCTATGATCTGATTTCATTCCAGATGCGCGCATATAATCTTCTAATGTTTCAATACATCGTTTCAAATCATATTTTCCTTTCATAAAAAGAACGGTATCTTTGATAAACGGTAAAATCATTTTAATAATTTCACTGATATCTTCTCCGCTCATGTCATTGCCAAGAGCATCTAGAATCCCTTTAGGAATTGGAATCATGCCCATCTGAGCACCAAAACGATCCCATGCTACATATTTCTCAAGAATTTGTTTTACCAAAACATTGTGTGATATATTTTTGTTCATTGCCTCTGTTTCTAGTTCTTCTACAATTTTAGATGGCAGTCGATAAGTGATACTACGTGTTGTCTCTTTTTTTGGAGTATGAGGTTGTCTATTGGTTGTAATTTTCATTGAATTTGACTTCAGTATTTAGTATATATCATATTATATTAAATCGATTAATTACTGATTCCTGTAAATTCAATTTTATTCTGATCTTACGTTACGTTTTTCATATAATATATAAAAAATGGCACCAATTCCTATTATTGCAAGACCTACAAGAACTACTTGAATTTGAAACTGAATTGCCATATACACTGAAATTCCTAATCCAAACAGTGGTAAAATTGGAAATTTACCAATATTGATAGGAATTCTAAATTTTCGTTCAATATTTGGTTCTGTATATCGTAATACTATTACACTGAGATTCACTGCTGCAAAAGTGATTACAACTGCAAAAACTGTAATGTTTGCTACAATTACAATATCGCCAATAAAAGAAAAACCCATAGATATCAACATGATTACAATAATTGCTATCCATGGTGTTTTAGTTTTAAAATGAATTTTTGCAAGAATATCTGGAAATGATTTTTCTCTTGCCATTCCATAAATCATTCTAGAGCCAGCTACAAGTGTAATCAAAACTGTATTTGTTATGGCAAAAAGTGCAATTCCAGAAAATATGATGTGACCTTGTGCGCCTAACCCTCTTTTTGCAACATCTGCCAACGGTGCAGCTGATAATGAAAGATCTTCCCAATTAATTACTCTGACTACTGCTAATGAAACCAGTACATAGATTATTCCTGATATCATGACTGACAACATTATTGCTCTTGGGATCACCTTTTTGGGATTTCGTACTTCTTCTGCAATATTTGCAATATCTTCAAATCCAATAAACGCAAAAAAAATCAATACAAAAGCAATAATAATCCCTGAAAATCCGGTTGGGCTTTCAAAATAATTAACTGATTCTGGTTCACTGATGGTAAAACCAATTATGATGATTAGAATTAATCCAGCAACTTCAATTATTGTAAAAACTGTATTTGTCCATGATGATTCTCTAATACCTATAAAATTTATTATTGAAAGTATCCCTATCAGTGCAATTGCAGATACAACTATTGAAATGTTCAAAAATTCTGAAAAATAACCCCCAAATCCCAAGGCAACAGTTGCCGCCATGATCATAGATGTAATTGCCGTTAACCATCCAATAATAAAAGCAAAAAAATTATTTTTGAATGCATTCTTTACGAATGTATATTCTGCAGCTGCTTTAGGAAATACTGATGATAATTCTGCATAACTAAGTCCCGCAAACAATGCAACAACAGAACCCAAAACAAATGCAATCCACAAAGAATCTCCTGCAAAGCCTGCAGCTTCTCCTATTAGTACATAAATTCCAGCTCCAAGAATTAATCCTATTCCATACATAGTTAGATGAAAAAGTCCCATCCCACGCTTTAGTTCAAACATCTTAACCCTCCAATAATTTGTAAAACAAGATAATTACTTCAATCTTTAAGTATAAAATTAGTTTTCAATACAATTCTTTGTACTTTGACTTTAATTCTTTATGAGCCCCTACAATAGAAAAAGCCCTTACGACATCTGTTTTACTTACAATTCCAATCAAATTTTGATTTGAATCAACTACTGGAATCCCGCCGATATTATTTTTTATCATTTTACTTGCTGCTACTGCCAGATCATCTTCTTCATTTATTGTTAAAAGTTCATCAGTTAGTAGATCACTCACAGTAAGTTTTTCTCCATTTGTTGGAAGTAAATAATCTCTAGATCGTGTTTTGCCTTTAGTAAAATAATCACTATGTGTCAACAATGTGTTTGTGCTAATAAGACCAACAGGATAGCCATCTTCATCAGTTACAATCAACCTTGAAACTTGATTTTTATTCATTAAATTTAATGCAAATTTAAGAGAATCTGTTCTTCTACAAGTTACTACTTTCTTATTCATAAAATTTTTCACCAAGTAGTTTCCACCAAATACCTCCGAATAAGATTTTGCCAAATCTGTTCTTGAAATAATGCCTGTCAATTCTCCAATGTCATTGACAATTACAATTGCACCAATTTTGAAAGTTTCCATTCTTGCAGCACATTGATCAAAACAATCTTCCATGTCATCATGTATTGTGATTACATTTTTTTGCATGACATGTTTAATTGGGATCTCATCTATTGCATGTGCAGTTTTATCGTCTCCAAGAAATCTATTGATGTCTCTTTCAGTAACAATTCCAACAGGTTTGTTTCTAGTAGCAATTACTATGTGTTTAACAAAATTTGTTTGCATTTGTAACAATGCATCAAAAATTGATGATTCTGGTTTAATGGTAATAACAGGGAATGAATACTTTTTTTCCATATTCTGTATCTCTATTATTTTTTGATTTAAAATAGAACTTTGATTATCAGACATGATTTCACCAAAATGAAAAGAACCTATACTAAGTATTAGGAACAACTTCAATTTCGATATTGCCGCCATTAAATGATGTAGCTATGGCTTTGACTCTACTCTTGTACAGAAAGTATTTCTTACCATCAGCACTAATGGAACCTGAAATACCTAATAGTTTGTTATCATGTAAAGTTTGCAGTCTTCTGTAAACAGTACTTATTGGAATTTTGGTTTCAGCGCTTATCTCTATTGCAGATTTTGGTTTTTCCATCGTATTTTCTAAAATAGCCCGACAGTATTTATCCGATACAACTTCAAGAATGGCGTCTTTTCTTGAGTCATCTTCTATCTTTCTTCCTGAAATTAATGCTTGCATAGAATGCCAACATCACCTTTTGATATAACAAGTAAGTCCACATTGCAATGCACTGCACTCATTTTAGGCATATATTCAATTCTAAAAATGTCCTATGAGTTTTAATAACATACTTGCATTATTGCAAACAATGTTGTTCAAAAATATTCTAGTTCCATTTGATCTATCTAATAAATCACTTCACGCCTTCAAAATTGCATTGGATATGGCAAAAAAATATGATTCTAAAATTACAATTTTGACATGCATTCAAGTAGATACATGGCATCACAAATTCTATGATTCTAGAGCAGATGCTGAATTATTAAAAAAACAGAAAAAAGCCATAATTCCTCACATAGAAAAACTAGAGAATCTTGCAAACAAATCAAACATTTCAATGAAATCACAAATTTTAAGATCGATTTCTATTGTTAAAGACATAACAACATATGCAAAATCTCGTAAATTTGATCTCATCGTAATGGGGTCGTATGGACGAACTGGAATAGATAAATTGATTCTTGGAAGCGTTGCAAATGGAGTCCTCCAAAAATCTAGTTGTCCAGTATTAATTATTAAATAAAAGAGATGAGACCAAAGTGATCTCCATAATAGGTAGTGGCAAGGTTGGTTCCGCGATTGCTTTTCTTTGCATCTCTAATTCATTAGATGATGTTCTATTAGTAAATCATACAAAAGACAAAGCAATTGGCAAGGCTTTAGATATATCCAACGCCATTCCTAAAAACTCAAATGTTTCAATTCATGGCACTGATGATTTTTCTAAAATAACTGGTTCAGATATTGTTGTAATTACAGCTAGTATAGGAGTATATCTAAAAAGTCGAATTGAATTGATGGATGCTCAAGTTAAAATGATTAAAGAAATTGCAAATCAAATAAAAAAATACTGTCCTTTTGCAATCGTGCTAATAGTTTCTAATCCATTAGATGTTCTTACGTTTATTTTTCAGAAAGAAACTCAATTATCAAGAAATAAAGTAATAGGAATTGCATCTAGTTTGGACTCTAGTAGATTTAGATACTTGCTTTCAGAAAAATTTAGAACTAAACAATCACAAATTACCGATGCCCTAGTAATGGGTGAACATGGTGATTCCATGGTGCCTATCTTTTCCCGAGTAAAAGTTAGTGAAAAAAACGCACTTGAGATAATTAATGAGGCAGAAAAACAAACAATTTCAACAGAAATTAGAGATTATTGGAAATCTCTAAGAATTTTAGGTGGCAGATCACAGTTTGGTATTGCCAAGAATACTTTTGATGTGATTAGTTCAATAATCAAAAATGATGAGCTAATCATACCTGCATCAATTGTATTAAACGGCGAATACGGTGAAAAAGATGTTTCCATGGGAATTCCTATAAAAATAAACAAAACTGGAGTTAAAGAAATCATAGAAATCAAATTAAACGAATCTGAGAGTAACTTATTAAAAATATCCGCCCAAACTATACGAGATTATATAAAATCACTTTAAACGCACGCCAAATTACTGAACTAAAAAGTGCAACCCATATCCTACAAAATATGCAACCAAAGCTGCAATCCCACCAATGATTAATGTGTAGAATCCTGATTTTATTTTTGATTTTTTAACAATTTTACCTTTAATCATACCTACAAGAAAAAATGCAACAATTACAGAGATTACTGAATAAACGAAAGATTCTGAAGTTGTATTAATTCCCATAAAAATTAAAATCATAAATGGAATTAACGGAATTACTCCAATCAAATTAAATCCAATAAAAGTACTTACTGAACTATCCAATGGTTTTTTTCCATCCTCAATTAATCCTAATTCTTCTTTCATCATTGTATCTACCCAAACTTTTCGTCTTGATGTGATTGTTTTAACTATCTCTTCTAATAATTCGTCTTTGAATCCTTTCTTTTTGTAAATCTCTCTGATTTCATCTTTTTCCTGTTCTGTCATATTGTCAATTTCCCATTCTTCTTGTTTTCTTTTCATCTCGATGAATTGATTTCTAGCCTTTGATGCATGATAACTTCCTGCAGCCATTGCAAATCCATCTGCAAACAAATTACCAAAACCTAAAATCAAAATGATTCCAGGTGATAATGAAGCACCAATAACTCCTGCCACAATTGCAAAAGTTGTAACTGAACCATCAATAGACCCATAAATAAAATCCTCAAAATGTAGTTTCATGTTTACAATTTAGAGTATTACTTGTTTTAATATATTCTTCAAATCTGCATAAATTCTAAATGTCTTGTAATATCTATTTTATTGATTATTTATGCAAGAGTATTTTCATCAATATCATCTGTGAAAATCATGCTATTTTTTATATTTGAAGAAATAAATTGAAAAACATGGTAAAATTTAACAAGATCCTTGTTCCACTGGATGGCTCTAATAATTCTATTAGAGGATTAGATCGAGCAATTGAAATTGCAAAAGGTGGTGGTGCAGAAATTACTGGATTCTATGTATTTCATTTACCCCTAGCTGCTGGAATAAAATATACGCAAAAAATGAAAGATGACGCACAAACAAAAGCTATCAAAGCAATTGGACCAGCAATGAGACGGGCTCAAAAAGCAGGAGCATCATTCAAGTACAAAACTGGAGGCGGTCACACAGGTTCTGAAATTGTCAAGTTTGCACAGACAGGAAAGTATGACATGATTGTTCTAGGTGCCAGAGGCATGGGTGGTGCTAAAGAAGCATTTCTGGGAAGTACGTCAAATTATGTAATGCATAAAGCAAAGATTCCTGTTTTAATAGTAAAATGAGTGTCCAGGAATTTATACTATCAGTTAAAACAAAATTTAGAGTAATGAGAAAATAAAATCGTCATCTTTTATAATTATTTTTTGCGAAAATATTTAGTTAATTCTTCCATGAATCATTCATGACATTTTTGGAATCAATTTTATTAATTAGAATATGGGTAATCCGATTTTCCTGATACTATCTTTAGTTCTATTTTTTGCCCGTTTGGATAAAACTCTTAACAATTTGTCACTTAGATCTTCTAAAACTTCACTTAGATCAAATCCAACTGAATTGTAAATTAGTGGAGTGTGGTGAGGAGTAATAATCATAATGGATACTTCGTATTTTCCTTCTTTTTTATTCCCAGTTCTTTGCTGTTTTATTGAAACTCTAGCTTCATGTATTTCTGAATACACTTGTTGTAATCTTTTAAGAGTTTTTCCAAATTTTGAACTAATCAAATTTACATTTTGTTGATCATCTGGCATGCCAACAATGTATAACGGGATTGGAGTTTCTAATTTGGATGCAAGTAAACTCAGTATGTCTCTAAAAGTGATAATACCTTGAAGAGTATCATGTAGATTAACTAAACAACACGTAGTGTCTGCTTTGAGCATTGAATTGATAACTTTGTTTAAAT
Organism: Nitrososphaeraceae archaeon; assembly: GCA_025930495.1. Taxonomy (GTDB): domain Archaea; phylum Thermoproteota; class Nitrososphaeria; order Nitrososphaerales; family Nitrosopumilaceae; genus Nitrosarchaeum. The sequence goes on along the minus strand of JAICOU010000002.1, from coordinate 25,514 downwards.
CATCATTAGCCAAGCATTGAGGAATTCTAGTACTTCCTGTGTTGCCAATTTTAAGTTCTAATGAATGTTCAGTTCTTGTAACCATGGATTTTCGTCCTTGTTTTTCTGATGGCATAATTGATTGCAGTATATGATATGACGTGAGAACCTGTTTAATTTTACCTTGATTCAATACCGGGAGATGATCAATTCGTTTAGTAGTCATAATTCGTCTTGCATTGCTAATAGATTCATCAGAAGGTACTGTGATTGGATTTTGAGTGTAAATCAGATTAGCTTTAATCCATTTGTTATCCTTTGATGATAGTAGTTTGATGATTTGTTTGGCTGTTACCACACCAATTATTCTGTTCTTGTCTACTACAGGTACTTCTCTTATTCTATAATGAGTGATTATGTTTGCTACTTTCTGGACAGAATCATTTTGTGTCACATGTGGAATTGGATAAAGAAATGACTCTACTTTCATGTTGTTGATATTTTTGGCATTTAGTAGTGCCCTAGTATTTGTAGAAAGCACACTTTTACCTTTAAGATAAAAAACGTCATAAGAATTATTCTTAGTAATTTTACCGATTACATGTGCAAGTGTATCTGTGGGTTCTATGGTGGTTGCTTTTGAAATCAGAGATTTTATTTTAGTAGATTGAATATCTCTCATATGGGCGTGAATTGTGTCTGTAATCATTGTTATACCTATTGCAGAATTCCCCCATTTTAAATTAAAAGAAAAGCTAGATTTTCATGATTGATATTCATAACTGATATTTGAGTAGATGTATTTAACCCGTAAAATCAATTTACGATTGATGTTGTTAAAAAATGCAGATCTTAATAAAATAATTAAAAGAGCTATCACCATTAGCCCAAATGCCAGCCTATTGGATGCTAGGGAAGTTTTGCTCAGACATAATTTAAAAAGACTTGTAGTTACAGATTCAAAAAAACATCCGGTTGGAATAATTACAGAAAAAGACATCGCAAAAACGATCTACACACTTGGAGATAAACCAATAAAATCTGTCAAAATTTCTGGTTTTATGTCTAAAAAATTAATCACAGTAAAGAAAACAGATTCAATTTATGATTGTGCTAAATTAATGAAAAAAAATCACATCAGCTCCATAATTGTTTTAGGCAACAACGGTATTTTGGAGGGGCTAGTTACAAAAACTGATCTTGCATCTATTTTTTTGACACATGCAACATCTCCTCTAAAGATTTCAAAGATCATGACTAGAAATGTAGTTACGGCTATGCCTGGAGATTCATTATTGTATGTAGAAAGCTTGTTAATTCATAATAGAATTGCAAGAATTGTTATTCAGCGTAATAGGATACCTGTGGGAATTATTACATACAGAGATTTTGTTCCAGCAAAATTACCTTATTGGTTATCTCAATCAGCTGATCCAAAAGAAGTTGAAAATTATAAAATGAAAAGCAATCTTGATGAATTTCAAGTAAATCAAATGAATCATCTCCTTCATTTCAAAGCTGTGGATATAATGTCTCCAAATCCAATTACAATTGAATTTGATAAGGATGCTGGAGTGGCAGTATTACTGATGATAAGAAATGGGATTAGTGGTCTGCCAGTTGTTAAAAAGTCAAAACTTGTAGGAATTATCACCAAGACCGATATTGTAAATGCTATTGCAGAATCTTAATTATTATGATTGATAATCTTACTTTGGTGTTAAATCCCAAAAGAGTGAATTGATCATACATGATTAGAAAAAACATAAAGAAAATCCTTGTTCCCATGGATGGTTCTAAGAATTCTATGAGGGGATTGGATGAAGCAATTTATCTTGCAAGACAATGCCATGCAATAATTACTGGTTTGTATGTAATTCCAATATATCCAAGAAATTTTACTGATGCTATGATGCCGTATCAAATTCATCTTACTAAATCAGCTAAAAAATTTATGGAATCTGCAAAGACTATTTGTGCTCAAAAAGGAATTGTGTTTAAATATAAAATAATTTTTGGAAGCCCAACTGTGGAAATTGATGAAATGGCAAGAAACAAAAAATTTGATATCATTGTTATCGGATCCCGAGGCCAAAGTGGACTGAAAGAAGTTTTCTTGGGCAGTGTTGCAAACGCTATAGTGCATAAATCCAAAATTCCAGTGTTAGTCATAAAGTAGTGATTAGAATGTTTTCAAAAATGCTAACTAGAATTCTTGTTCCATATGATGGCTCTAAATATTCAGTAAAGGCATTAACTAGAGCTATGGAACTTTCGCACAATCTTGACTCTGAGATTTTTTTATTTTCGGTTGTTTATGTAGACTATATTGCGCCACCTGGAATTCTAGGACTAACTAGAACAAGATCCGAAACAGAGGCTATAAAAAAATGGACTGAATCAGTTAGAGGAAATACTGAAAAAATGTTAAAATTGGCTGTTAAAAGATGTGAACAAAAAGGAGTTTCCACATCATATACTATCACACAAGGTAATGTGGCAAATGAAATTTTGAGCTTTGCAAAAAAGAAAAGAATTTCATTAATAATAATTGGCAGTCATGGATTGCATGGAATTGGGAAACTAAAGACCTTGGGCAGTGTAAGCAGAAGGGTTTCCGAACAAGCTAAATGTCCTGTGTTATTAGTTAGATAAGCTTCAGAATACTTTGTCTAGATCAAAAATGTATCTTTCTAACAAAATGAATTATGCCAATAAAAGAAATTCCCAAAATTGCAATTGAAAATGATCCAAATTCAGGAACAACAGAAGTCCCAATAATTTCAATGTATTTTGTGTCTTTAGGAATTATCATTCCCACTGCATATTGATCAGGAAATTTAGTGAGATCATATTTTGTATCTATACCGTCAATTACCAGTCTGTATTGCTCATTTTCGGCATAAATCACCTCAATGGGTAATCGTAACCATAAGACACTATTTGATGGAACGCTTTCCATAGTGATTTCAATGGATTTTCTATCCTGATTGATATTCATATATGCTAGTTTTGGCAATTCGTCTATTTTTTTGACATCCGCTTCAAAGCTTCCATGATACCCATAATAGACATCATATGTTTTGTCATCGATTTTTAGCAGGTATTTCTCAGATGAGAGTTGTGCAATATCCAGATACTGGGCAAATGCATCTCTATCATCAAAAATATGGCTACCAAAAGCGGTGCTAGTTGGGATTAATGTAAGAAATATCATGATAAGACATAATTTTGATTTGATGTGATATTGTTTGGAATTCATTGTTTTTTTTGCATTCTGGTAATTATCTGATCACAAATTTTTCTCATTTCAGAATCAGAACCCATACTGCAAATTTTTACTAAATCAGTTGCTGTCACTATTCCAATAATTTGATTATCTTTTTTGACAGGTAGTTTGTGGATGCTATTTGTTTTCATAATTTGTGCAGCTTCCCAAACTGTTTCGTTTGGATTTACTTCAATTAATGGCGAAGACATTACTTCTTCTAATGATGTAGTTAATGGCCTTTCTTTAGCAGCTATTCGTTTAACAAAATCTCTCTCTGTCAAGATGCCTATTGGTAATTGATTTTTAGTTACAATGATACAACCAATATTGTTTCCATCCATCAGTTTAGCCGCATCTTTAATCGAAGTAGACACATCTAATGTGATCAAATCACTAATCATTACATCTTTTACAAACGTATGTGCCATATCATTATCTAGAATTTTCTTCTAATAAACAAGATCCTGATTTTCATATCACGAAATTATCTGATATTAAAAAATTAGTTATTTTACTATTAAAACAGGAATTTTGGATTTATGTAAAACATAATTTGAAGTACTTCCAAGAAAAATTTCTTTCATAGAACCCATTCCTCTTGAGCCTATTACAATAATATCGAATGATTTGTCATTTGCATAGCTTATGATTTTTGGTCCTTCATCACCATGAATTATGACACTATCAAAAAGAATGCCGTTTTGTGCAGCACGTGTTTTTGCTTTTGACATGAATTTGGAGGCATTATTAAGTAGATATTTTTCAAGATGGGAAATTTGTGAATCTGCGACGGGTTTGGATAATGGAATTACATACAAACCAGTAATTATTGCATGGCATTGTCTTGCAAGATAAATTGCTTCATCCAATCCCCTCATAGAATTCTTAGAACCATCCATGGGAACAAGGATTTTCTTTATGTTTTGCATGTTTAATTCAGAAAAGGATCGAATTTAAGATATTTATGCATTCTCGGATTTGATTTTCAACCATGATATTATACAAAGTCACTATATACTAAAAATTTAATCTTTATTTGAAAATGAAAGATGCATCTAAAATCACGTCTAGAGATATTATGACAAAATCCGTAATTGCAGTAGATTCATCACTTACTGTAAATGAAGCAGCAAAAATGATGGAAGATGCAAAGGTTGGTGCAATTATAGTGATGGAAACCAATACTCCAATGGGAATAATCACTGATAGGGATTTTGCAGTAAAAATTGTAGCTCATGCTTATCAGATCACAACTCCAGTAAAACAGATCATGTCCACTCCACTAATTGCAATCGGTCCAGATGAATCAGTATGGATGGTCGCTGATCTAATGTATACTCGAGGTATTCGAAAGTTGCCAGTTATAGAAGATGATAAAGTGATAGGAATTATTACTTCTACTGATCTTGTAAATCAGCTTGCCACATCCACAAATGAAGATATTAGAAAAATGTATCATGAATCAGTAATCAAAGTGTACAAACAATACAGCCCTTACAATTGATTATTCATGTTTTAAAACATAGTAAAATGTACGATTAGTTTATTCCTGATTTCTTAAGCAACGTTGTATCTCAGTTAATTAAAAAAATGTCATCATTTTCTAAGAATAACAAGTACTTGGTACATGAAGAAAATTGTATGTGTAGATTCCACCTAAAAAAATTTAGAGAGGATGCAATAAAAATGAAAAAGTATTGTAAATTAGATTCGTGACAATATTGTCATTGTTTTATTTTTTGATATCGTAATTATGCTGATCATTCCAACTATGAGGATCATTACTACAATTGAGCCAAATTCAGGAATTATTGTAGTGCCTATTATTTCAATATCTGAATCACCTTTTTCAAACTTGATTGTAATTACTCTAGAATCTAAATCTGTAATCGTTTCTCTGTGTGGAACTTCTATACCGTCTATCAATATTATGAATGTCTCATCTGTGTTATCTTGCTTTTTTGCATCTAACATTTCTCTTGGAATATCTAATGAAATGGAACCATCATCAACAGACTCAATTATTACCATTAATGCAAGATTATTCTTGTTTAACACCATATTCTTTACAATTCCACCTTCTATGGAGTATTGCACATCTGATGTACCAGAACTACCAACGTCTATCTCAAATGTACTTGTAATAGGAACATTTGTTTTTGGCGAAAAAGTAAATTGGGTCTCGGCAATATTACCTTCCCCATATGATACTCTTATTGTGTAATCTCCTGCTTTAGACCATAGCGGTCCTTCTGCGATTACTGTGTGTGAATAATTACTATCTTCTGCTACTGTAACCTGTGCAATATCTGCCAAATTACCTTGGCTGAAAATTTGCATTGTTACAGGAGTACCTGTTATGATAGTACTTACTTTACCTGAAATTACTATAGTTTCTCCTTCTTTGTAGGAATTTGCATTGGTTTTTACAGAAATTATAGATTCTGCAAATGATGATAATGTAAAAACGGTTAGAAAAATCAAAAATCCAATAATAATTATCATCTTCATAATTCTTACTCTCTTAATTCATGCATTCATCATAGAATTGTGTACGTGTATTTTGATTGATTTGTGTAAACAAGAATAATCAATACAAATATCAATAAATTGGTAGTTTCTGAATAATTTGATTTTTGATTTATTATCATTAGATCACTTGAAAAAAACAAGAACACAAACTACCGATGGTTGGGGATAAAATGACACAAGACTTGAGACTGGCTAATGTACAATCAATTGTTTCAAAATCGTTGTTTGTGTTCATGTTAGTTTGATTAAATAATGGTATTAGTGCGTAATTGTAAGATTGCGGTATGCCTTTTCCACATTGTTGTTATGATTTTTTGATAAATAATTTGGGAATATTTCAACTTATAAAGACAATTAAAGCATAATTATTCCAATATTATTTACCTACAAAAAATATACATTTTTTAAATTGCATTTTGGCATCTCAAAAATCATTTACTGTATTGTTATAAAGTAGAAGATGAGAAATGCGGTATGCCTTTAGAACCTATAGTTTATGGCAATTTGCAGTCATACAAGATGTATGTTCTACCCAAGGCAAAACAGCTTTTTGGCAGCTATTCATTTAGAAGAAAATCAACTATAAAACATCACTCTAATGTACAAAAAATGTTAGAAATTCTAGCACTACATGGTCCACTTACTACTTGGGGCATTGCAAAAATAGCATTACATAATGAAACTTCTGGTATCAGAACAAAAGAAAAAGAGTATCGAAGACTACTAAAAGGAAGAAAGGATCGTGGAAGACACTCTCTTGGAGTTTTAGATGTGGGCTTGGTGGTAGTTGAAGGTAAGAACCATGATCGTGCGCCATCTGATGTCTATCGACTATCAATTCACGGTGTATTATATTGTCTTGATGTGTTGGAGTTGACAAACAAGGAAATAGACATTATGGCAAAACACTATTGCCATGTTTTGCCTTGGGTGTTTGGAAAATGGGAATATCTAAAATCAATCGTTGGCAATGACGCATATAGATTAAAAACATTGGCAAATGGTATTTTTCTTGACAATATTCAAGTGACAAAATTATCAAAATTTCCAGTCTTTGAACTTCTTACGTATTTATCCATAAAATATCAGGAACATTTTGAATCAATAATGGAAAAAAAACTAGCTGAGCAACTATCTTGTTGGTTTTACACTCATCTTTTTCTTCCGTCAGGACCAAAATCTAAACCCCTTGAAAATTCAAAACTGAAAAAAATCTTTGAAGATAAAGAAATCAAAAATTGGTATTATGGATTTGTAAAAGAATCAATAAAATTCTATGAAGATAGATTTACGATAATCAAAAAGATGGGAAAAATGTAATCTATGCATGTTTATTGATTAATTCTTCTAGCGTATCAAAAGAATATGGCTTTGATATAGCATCCACAAGGGACATACTTTTGGCTTTGAGGTATTTTTTTTCATCCTGATTATATGCTGTAATGAGAATAACTTTTGCATGCGGATCATATTGTTTGATTTTGAAAAAGGCATCATATCCATCCATTTTAGGCATCCTGATGTCCATAAACGTCAAATTTGGCTTTACATCCTTGTATCTTGTTACTCCCTCATCACCATCTCTTGCAGTAAAAACATCATAACCCATTCCCTTAATCATAAAAGCGGTGTTTTCCAACAAATCTACATCATCATCAACAATCAATATTGTCTTCTGAGTTGCAGCCATTCTTGTTAAATGATTTTGATATCATAAAAGACTTACTGCCAAGTGTTTCATTGTGTATCTTGTTTTATTGGAATTATAATTGTGAAAACGGTAGGATTATTTTGAAATGAAATGGAACCACCATGTTGTTCTATAATATTTTTGCAGCTTGCTAGACCAAGACCTGTACCTTTTTGTTTTGTAGTGACAAGCGGTTTGAAGATATCGTGGATTACCTCTTCTGGAATTCCTAATCCATTGTCCTCTATCTCTATTATTGCATTTTTATCTATTTGTTTTATCCTAATTGAGATTGTTCCTTGGTTTTGATCAATAGATTGTATGGAATTCAAAAGCAAGTTGATGAATACTATTTCCATCTTTTTTTCATCACAATTGATTGTAATATCATCCCCTTCTACAGTTATCTGAATTGTTTTTAGAATATTCAGTGAATCAATTGCAGATTTAATTATTGATTTTATCTGAATTGGTTTAACTGCAAGGGGAGTTTTTTTGACATAGTTCAAAACATCTTCTACTTGATGAGACATTCTGGAAACAGCTCTATCCATACGATGTATTACATCATCGATTTCCGGTTTGTTCTCTATGTTTCTTTTTAGAATATCTATCCCAGTTCTAATTGTCCCGAGAGGATTTTTCATGTCATGAGCCATACTAGCTGCAAGTTCACCAATTGCGGTCAGTCTTTCATTTTTTATGCGTGTGTTTGCCTCTGCTAGATTTTTTTCCATCTCCACTATCTTCTTTAGAGCGATTTCCATTTCCCTAAAGGAGTTCATTATGGTGTTAATCTCAGTAATGCTGCTCTTCTGTATCTTTGCATCAAAGTCTCCTTTTCCAAGCATTGCTGTCATCTTTGAGAGTTTTCCAAGCGGGTTTGTTACTAAACGAGATAAAATAATACCTAGAATGATAGCAGAGATCACTCCGATCATTGTTGAGATTAGAAAGTTTCTTTCAAGGGTTTCAAATTCTTCTATTACAGATGACTCTTGCTCTATTATGACAATCCACCCAAAACCGCTAAAGTCTCTGTATCCTATGGATGATGCATAAGAAATTAGAATCGTATCTGGAACATCAATTTCAAATACGCCGTTATTGGATGTTATTTTGGAAACATATTCTTTTGGAGGTTTTTGTGGAAAAAATTCTCCCTTTTCATATATAATTTTTCCATTTTCATCAACAAGGATGACATTTTTTTTACTTTCTTGTAATACGTCAACATCATTTAAAAAATCATGAAATAAAACATTAGATATTATTGTAATTCTTAGTGTGCCTATATAATTAGAAGATTCGTCCAAGATTGGAAATGCCATTGATATTATATAATCATTATAATTTTCATCATAGTAAATCTGGCTAACATATTTTTGCTTGTTTTGTGTAATTTGCCACCACTCTTCATCTGAGTGTAAATGATCTAATTTGTCTGTGGCTGATGCAATAGTTACTCCATATTGATTTGTTACAAACAATTCTTTTACTATGTTGTAATTATACACGTTTTCATACGATGAGATAAAATTATTTAATTCATCAGAAATTTCCTTTTTCATAGTATTCTTCAAAAAATATATTTTGCTATTAGAGTCATTTGTCACATCTAATATGTCTGCCAAGTCTTTAGAATTAACATCTGCAAATTGCTTGTTTGATTCCTGTACGTATAATTGAATTTGTTCTATTTTTGTTAGATCTTGAAATTCCATAGTTCTTGAATTTATGTACTTGTCAAGATCTTGTATGATGTTATTTGCTTGTGCCTCACTTCTTAGCAGAGTTGTTGTTTTCGCTTCATTAATTGTGAATTCATAGGTAAAATAACTATGAGTAGCATATACCAAAAATAAAACCGTGATTGATATTATTAACAAATATGAAATTTTCAATTATGTCTGTTCTGATCTTTTTTTACATTTAAACTCTAGTTTTTACATTATCGCAAAGGCATACCGCAGATCATTCGTTATGGACTAATAACAATATGTACAAATAACTTTCATGAATGTAAAAACAGAATATGTTAGAAATAATTCATTAACTTCACATTCTGGAAAGGAAAAAATTTCTCAATATGAGAATTTAATAAAAAAATTATGTTATGCATGTGAAAAATGTGATGGGGCTTTAGTGCAATTAGCAGTATGTATTGCATGCAAGAGAACTATCTTGCGAGTTTGCGTTAGTTGTAATGCTGTCTTTAACACTGCTCACATTTCATGCAAGATTGCTGATAACAGATGCTTTGAAGACTTGGATATGAAAAAATAATGATAAAATTATTGGGAATTTTACTAATGGCACTACTTGTTATGGCTGGCACTTTTGTACATACAGACGCTGCTCCTGCCCCATACGAGAAACAAGCTGATTCGAAATATGTCAAGGAAAAAATTGTAAAACCATATCCCGGAAAGAGTGGATGGTGGATTTACATTCTAAAAGTATGTGCAGATACTCATAATATTGGAATTACCGAGGTCATACTGAGTTCAGATGTGGAAACGATGTATCTAGGCGTAAATAAGAGCATTCCAAAAAATGATTGCAGTACTTATGGTGCAGTGATGAAAGCAAAAAATGGCAATACTTTAGGATATAAAATAACAACATCTTCTGAAGCGGTAGAAAAAATAGTTGCATCCAAACAGGGAAAACGTGACAGTATCAACTGGCCTGAGGTAAATAGATACAAGTTCATTCTTGGTTACTATTAATCAAAGGCATGCCGCAATCTTACAATAATGAGTTAATATTTGATAAGAAGAGTAGTTATGTGTGTAACGAGCTTATGTGTCTTCATTGGGGATGGTTGACTAGATCAATCATTCCCTAATGTGTGATTAATATGAAATGCAAAAATTGTAATAAAGAGTTCAAGAATAGAAAGTCTGAATTTTGTTCAATAGAATGTGCAATGAATTGTTCAGAGTAAAAGCAAAACACTCACAGATATTTGTAACATCATTTGTTAATCAAAGGCATACCGCAAACAAAAAACTATTGATAAATCCATGACATGATAAAGTATGGATAGAGAAACCAATGATAAGTAAGATCAATGAGGACAAACAACCAATACGTGTAACAGAGGGACAAAAAAAATCACGAATGAAGAGGATGAAAAAAGCAATGAAAACCCCACCAAGCTATTTGACTGAAACAAAATTAAAGGAAAAAGAAAAGTGGAAAAATACTAAGGATGACGGATTACCAAGACAATAAAATAAAAAAATTAACTAGGTTAGATTTTACGATTAGTAATTATTTGTCTCTGTTGTAAATTCTCCAAAAATTATATGAGAAATTAAATAAATGTGAAATAATTTTAAACAAATTAGCCCGTTATACAAGCATTAATCATTCAAAAATGCATATTTTAAAAATTCTAGTTTAATGCTGCAAGAGCCTTCACTTGGCTCTCAACATAATCAAATCCTTCCTGCCAAAACCTTTGAGAACTGATATCAAACCCGTGCTCTGCCAATAATTTTTCTGGTTTTTTAGATCCACCTGCAGCAAGAATATTGATGTATGAAGAAACAAAATCCATTCCTTCTTTTTTATATCTTTGAAATAATGATAATGCCAGTAAATTTCCAAATGAGTATGCATAGCAGTAAAACGGCGTGTGATAAAAATGAGGGATACAGATCCATTCTATTGCAAAATCTTCTGAAACCGCAACTGAATTGCCAAACTGTTCTTTGAGATTTTGAATGTATGTTTTTGAGATCTCATCGATGGTCGTTCCTTTTCCAATCTGTTCATGTGCTGCTACTTCAAAAATAGTGAAAAATGATTGGCGCATAATTGTTGCGTATAGATCATCGATTTTTTCTGAAAGCATAATTTTTTTCTCATCATCTGTTATTTTGTCTGATAAATTGTCATATAGTAATAATTCTGAAAAAGTAGATGCTGTTTCTGCCAATGGCAATGGTGCATCTTGAACCAGAATTGATCTATCTTGTGCTGTTTGGCTGTGTACGGCATGACCTAATTCATGGGCTAATGTGAAAACATCTCTTGTTTTTCCTGTAAAGTTGACTAGGACGTATGGTGTGATCTTTGGAGTTAACGTACTGCAAAATGCCCCATCTCTTTTTCCAACTCTGATAGATGAATCTACATGTTTCTCATTGAATACTTTTTTGGCAAACTCTTCTAATTTTGGGCTAAATCTCCGTAGTGATTCAAAAACAATCTTGACTGATTTATCATATTGATAATTTTTTTCTTTTATGTTAGCTGCTGCCGGTGCATATAGATCGTACCTGCGTAATTTTTTCATTTTTAGCATTTTTGCTTTTTGCATAAAGAATTTTTGAAACACCGGAGAATTTCTCTTACACACTGTAAGAAGCGATTCTATAGTTTTGTCATCTACATCATTTCCAATATTTCTCATTGAAATTGGAGATTTGTAACCTCGAATCTCAATTCCTTCATCTTTCCAATTCAAAACAATGTTTTGGTAAATCTCTCCTATCACTCCTTTGTTTTCTGTGTATTTTGTTAGGATTGTCTTGTATGCTGCTTCTCTAATTTTTGGATTTGTACTTCTAATGTAATTTGTAATTTCCTCACGTGTCATCTTTTTTATTTTATTTCCAATTTTCATTTTGTACTCATATGCACTAGTCATCTTATCATACAGCTTTACTAGTGCAGAAATTCCTGTAACATCCAAAGTATTGATGATTTTCTCTTCCGGTTCAGAAAGTGCATATTTGGCAAATAGTCTTTTGTGCCTAAGATACTCTGCAAGTTCTCCTGAATCTTTAATCAATCTTTTTGCATTTTTGTCATCTACTTGTGTTTTCCACCATAAATCAAAAAATAAAATTTTATTGGAAATCTCTGATCCAATCTTTGACATTCTTGTCATAAGAGATGTAGCCTCATCTGACTGTGTATCTGCAGAATATGACAATGACGCATAACCCCCAATGATACTCATTTTTTCAGAAATTTCTTCAACTTCGTGTAAAATGCTCATAAATTTTTTTGATGACATTTTAGGTTCTAGTTTTAATTTTATCTTTTCAAATTTTTTAGCAAGTGCTTCTAAATCTCTAATTTGTTTTTGAAATGCAGGACTCTTTGGATCTTTTGCTAGCTCTGACAGATCCCATCTGTCAAGTTTATACTCTGACATATGACTGTCTTATTTTGCAACTATTAAAAAATGCATCATTGGTTTAATTAAATACTCAAATTCTAGTATTTTTTCAAAGTGTCTTTGTATCTTTTGACAGCTTCTACTATGATTCCTTTTGCTTCTTTGGATCCTTTCCATCCTAAAATCTCCACTTTTTTTCCTTCCAAGTCTTTGTAAACTTGGAAAAAATGTCCAATCTCTGAGCGGTAATGGTCTTCCATATCTGTAATGTCTACAGTGTGAAGATATCTTGGATCATTTATTGAAACACAGATAATTTTATCATCTGATTTTTCATCATCTTTCATTTGTAGTACCCCAATTGGTCTTGCCTCAATTAGTATTCCTGGATATGTGGGATTTGTTACTAATACTAGTGCATCAAGCGGATCTCCATCCTCAGATAATGTTTGAGGAATCAGACCATAGTCCCCTGGATAATGAAATGGCGAAAACAATACCCTGTCTAGTTTTATCATGTTGTGCTTTTTATCATATTCATATTTGTTCATGGATCCTTTTGGAATTTCTACTATGACATTAACTATCTCTGGAATATCTGCACCTGTTTCTATGTCATGCCAAAAATTTTTACTCATTTGCTAGTTCTAAAAACTATGTGTTCTGTATATGAATTCTATGTGCTATCTTGAATTATTTTCTAGTTATGGTAATTTCTCTTCTACATCAGAGCATGCCTTGTGAACCCACTTTTCCTTGGAGTTTTTTACGATCTCTTTTCCTGTCTTGATCTCTTCCCCACACTCTACACATTTTCCATTAAATCTTGCTTTCATGACTGTGTCTTATCTTCATCTAATTTTAAGTAGAGTACATCTTACAATCAATGAAGAGTCATAGAGACATGAAAATAATTCGAAAAAACGAACACCGTATATTAGAACATGATTGGCTAAAAACTACTCATCATTTTTCTTTCGGAGAATATTATGATCCACAACGAATGAATTTTGGACCATTACGTGTATTCAATGATGATACAATAAAACCTGCATCTGGGTTTGATTTTCATCAACATCATGACATGGAGATTGTGACATATGTTATTGATGGAACACTAGAACACAAGGATAATTTTGGAAATCATGGTATCATTGAACCCGGTGAGATTCAAACCATGAGTGCAGGAACCGGAGTATTTCATTCAGAGTATAATCATTCTACTAAAGAGCCACTTCGATTATTGCAAATGTGGATTTTTTCAGATCATAAAGATCTCAAGCCCTCTTGGGCACAACAAAAATTCTCAAAAGAAGAAAGACAAGATAAATTTTTGTCCGTAATTAATCCTGTTAATTCTAACAAAAATACACTTTCAATACATCAAGATGTCTTATTTTATGTTTCAAATTTGACTGTAAATCGTACTATAAAATACAATAACAAAGAAAATAGACAATCATACCTGTATGCAATAAAGGGTACAATCAAAGTAAATGATCAACAACTAGATGAAGGAGATTCTGCAGAGATTAACGATTCAGAGATTTCAGTAACAGCATTACGAGATTCCGAAATCATATTGATTGATTTGCCAATACATTATGTAAAAAATGCTTAATCTGTTCTTTTGTTATCTTATCTTTTCCTCATATGGTTTTGGAACTTAAAAAAGGACACTAGAGTAGTGGACCGGATGGGATTTGAACCCACGACCTTTGCGGGAATATTTCCTTACGCAGTGTGAGTGCGTCATCCTAACCACTAGACAACCGGTCCAACAAAGTTACAAAACAAGCATCTTTTTTGTCTTTAGGTTTTGGTTCTTATATCATGATAACCTTGGTCTTTTCTACTAAAAATCAAAAAACTAAACATGTCTTTACATGAATTTGATGCGTTAGCTCAACGAATGCAATTGGCATTTGATTATGCAGCAAATTTAGGTCAATATATCGAAGCTGCCAAAGTACTTTATCAAATGAATGATCAATTACCTGATGACTTGCAGTTACATCTTGAGGAATTAGAAAATGAAGATGCTGTAAGATTATTTATATCCAAATACCAACCCAAAATAAAATCTTCAATTGTTGAATATAGACAAAGATTGATGAATTTCTAATTCTACTTTTTGACGCCGAGGTTTCTGTTCTTTAGTCTCAAGTATGGATTTCTGCATTTTCTGCATCTGGTTGCATTGATGTCGTTTCTGCATCCACAGTTAAAGCATATTCTCATAACTAGACGAGCAGTTTGTGCAATGCGTTTTTTCTCCGGATCAGTAATAGGCATTAATTTTCTCCTTAATCTCTCTCTTTTATTCTAATCGGATTGTTGCATTTTTCCTGCTAGTAATACTGGTACTTGAGAAGGTCTATTTGCTACTGGTACGTTTGCCTTGTTAAACATCGATACCTTGGATTCTGCAGAGCCATACGTTCCCATTACTATAGCTCCTGCATGGCCCATTCTCTTTTCTTTTGGTGCTGCTCTTCCTGCAATGTATGCGACAGTTGGTTTTTTGAATCCAATATCTATTATACGTTGAGCCAAAATTTCTTCTGAATCTCCTCCAATTTCTCCTACTATTACCAATCCTTCCAAATCTGGAATGTCTTTGATCATGTCAAATGCATCAATCATCCGTGTGCCATTAATTGGGTCTCCGCCAATTCCTATGGTTATTGATTGCCCAAATCCTGCATTTGTTAGTGCATCTGCAATCTCATAAAGTAATGTGCCACTTTTTGATAGTACTGCAATATTTCCTGCCTTAAATGGCATGGGTGGCATAATTCCTATTTTTATTAATTCTGGAATCATTATTCCTGGAGTGTTTGGTCCAATGATTATGGCGCCTTTTTTGTTTGCTAAATCCAAAACTTCCATCGTGTCTCTTACCGGGACATGTTCTGGTATTGCCACAAGTAGTTTAATTCCTGCTTCTAGTGCTTCTTTTGCAGCTCCCAAAAAGAATTTTGCTGGCACAAAAATAATTGAAATTTTTGCACCGCTTACATCTACTGCTTCTTTGACTGTATTGTAAATTGGAACTTTGCCTTCAAATTTCTGACCTCCTTTTCCAGGTGTAACTCCTGCAATGATATTTGTCCCATATGATATCATATTTCTTGCATGCACTGATCCATACGCTCCAGTGATTCCCTGAACAATTACACCTTTTTTCTTGTAATCTGACTCGTCTGGAGTTCCTCTTAATAGTTTGAAAATATCTATCATTTTTTAATCCCCATGACTGATGCATTAATTGCCTCTTCTACTGAATCATAAATTTTGGTTTTAGACCCTTTTAGCATCTCTTTTGCTTTTTCCGATTCAGTGCCTTTTAGTCTTGCAAATACTGGAAGATTGATCAGATTACCATCATATGCTTTTAGAAATGCTTCTGCAACTACAGTTGTTTTTACAATTCCTCCATACAGGTTAACCAAAATTCCTTTGACTCTGTTCATTTTGCTAATCAAAGTAAGTGCTTCGTAGACAGATTCAGTTGTTGCTCCACCCCCAACATCTAAGAAACATGCTGGCTTGCCACCGTTATCTGATAACATATCTAATGTGGACATTACCAGTCCTGCCCCATTTCCAACAACTGCGATATTTCCATCTAATTCTACTAGTGAAAATCCACTTTTTTCTGCTCTTTCTTCAATCTCTGTTTTTTCTTGATATTTTTGTAATTCCCCGTGTCTAAAATTACTATTGTCATCTGTTACAACTTTTCCATCCAATGCCATCAAAGAACCATCCTGCATAATTGCAAGTGGATTTATTTCTGCCAGTTCAGCTTCTTTTTCAAC
The DNA here is from genome assembly GCA_025930495.1 of Nitrososphaeraceae archaeon. Classification (GTDB taxonomy): domain Archaea; phylum Thermoproteota; class Nitrososphaeria; order Nitrososphaerales; family Nitrosopumilaceae; genus Nitrosarchaeum. Next base: position 9,078 of record JAICOU010000002.1, on the reverse strand, counting down.
TGTTAATTTTGCTAGTTTTTGTAAAATGTTTACAAAGTCATCTGCTGCTTTTCCATCCAATTTCATCTCTTTTGCAACCTCTCTTGCAACTTGTTCTGAAACATTTCCTAGTCCTACTTCCTTTATGATTTGATTTTTAACTGATTCAATTTCAACTCCTCCCTCTGGTGATGCAATAATTGTGTAGCATCTTTTTGAACGATTCAAAAACAATGAAAGGTACAACTCTTTTTTGATATCTGCCATCTTTTCTAGCAAAATTGCTCGTGCCTTTTCTCCTTTGATTGTCAACCCTAACACTTGAGGATATTTTAGCTCAAATTCATCATCATTTTGACATTTTTGAATGCCTCCAGCTTTTCCTCTACCTCCTACTGGAACCTGAATTTTAATCACAAATGGATATCCCAACTCTTTTGCATGTTTTCTCCCTTCTTCAATAGTAGTTGATGCCTTGCTTGGGAGTAGATTAATTCCATATTCTCTGAATAATTCTTTTGCCTGAAACTCTAGTAAACGCATGCAAAAGCCATCAATTTTACGATCTTTATTAATTATGACGCTAATTTATCTGCTCTTCAAGAAAATCAATTACCTGCAAAAATCGATCCCGGCTTTTTCTTAACAACTCTTGTGGAAATTCTGCAATTGTAAAAACAAACTGTTGATGAAAACTTGGAACTAGTACCCCTCCAGATATAACTAACTGTTCAATCACATAATCTTTGACAAGTGTACATACAATTTCTTCGTAGGATTCTTCTTCTTCTTCTAATGTTTGCCTATACAGTACAATTGGTTTATTGGTCTTTGCAACAATCTCTGAGCCCTTTTTTAACAGATCTGTTAGATGCTGAATTTGCCAAGCATCAAGACTAATCTGTTTTACCATGTAATCATTACACGTTTTTTCTATTTATTATGCCTGATTAGCTAAAAGCTAGCTATTTAGTTCATTTTTAATTAAAAGAAAAGAATGTGATCTGGCTTTATGCCATATCAAGTGCTCTAGAATGTTTTCTGGTGTGTGGTCTTTCTCCAGAATATTTTCTTCTCATGTGTCCTGATGGTCTTCCATAGATTAATTCTAGGAACCACGACTCATGTTCGATCTCTTCTGCCAAAATATCTTTTGCAATATCATATGTTGTGGGGTCTTTTCCAAAAGTCATCTTACATATTTTGTCCCAGTTGACAATTGCACCTTGTTCGGCTTTGAGACATTTTTCTAGTATTGCCTTGTGATCTGTTGGATTTGCTGGAAGCTGTAAGAATTCACATCCTGACATTTTGATGAATTCTATTGCATCATTTGGAAGAGCGCCTCCTAATTGGTATATTCTCTCAAGACATGCTTCAAAATGACTAAGATCTTCTAATCTAGCGTCTTCGATAATTCCTTTGAGCCCTTCTCCTTCCAAACCCGTACAATGTGCTCTCAAATTGGTGAAATAGTAGTAGGCAGTAAATTCTACTGAAGCGTTCTGAATCAATAGTTTTTTTAATTCCTCTACATCCAAGCCATTTTGTTTTAGAACATTGATCCCAACAACTGTTGGCGTTTTTGATTCAGTCATGTCTGTTTAAATTATTTGTTCTAATAAAAATATTGCATTTTGTAAAAGATCATTTTTGTAAATTCAATTTCTAGCGCGCCCTTATCTGACAATATAGTGAGTGTTTATTCTACTGAAATTCTTATTTTTTGACCGTCAATGTCATCATCTTTGTATTCTTTGCATGATTCTGTAAAATTTACCTGTTTTACTCTAACTAAAAATGCCAATTCTTCTGATTTTTCTTTTATCATTTCTAATGATTCATCATCTAAATCAAGTATTGATGCAACACTAAGAATATCTGTTGGATTGTATCCTCTTTCTTTTCTTAGTGTTTGTAGTCTTCTGGCAATATCTTTTATCAAACCTTTTGCCATCATCTCTTTGTTTCTTGAAGTAGATACAAATACAATGTAGTTGTCTCGTTTTGATACTGCAAATTCTTCACTTGCATCAAAATCCACTATGAAATCTTCTTTGTCTAATGAAATTTTTTCACCGTCAATTTCATAATTGTATTGCCCTTCTTTTTGGAGTGATGTGATGATTTCTTCTTTGTTAGTTTCTGAAAATACATTAACAAGTTTTCCCATGTGTTGTTTTGCTTTGGGCCCTATTCGTTTTCTTTCCAATTCAACAACTGATCTGAGCGGTAATCCCATCTGTTTTAACTCTAGGATTTGTTCTAATCCTGATTCTTTTTCTATTTCAAAAATTGTAAATTTTTCTACATTGAGCTGTGACATTAGTAAAGGAGAAAGTGATTCTAGTTTTTGTTTTTGATCCTTACTTACACAAATTAACGCTTCATTTAGTGGCCATCTGCGTTTTAGCTTTTCTTTCATTCTTGCAGCAGATGAAACTGAAACAACATCTTTCATGATGTCAAATGATTCTTCGATTTCTTCATTGACTAAACTCTCTTGGTATTGTGGCCATTTATCTAGCAAAATACTCTGTTTGCCATCAAATACTGTTTGATAGAGATGTTCACTGGTAAATGGACAAAGCGGGTGAATCAAAATATCTAATGTCTTGAGCACATCTTTTAAGACTGCATAAATTGCTAACCTTCTGTTCTTTTTTGACTCCTCTTCGTCCCATAATTCCCCTCTGGTAATTGGAATGTATATCTGACTTAGGTTGTTTATGATAAAATCATCCACTGCTTTTGCGGCTTCATGGAATTTACACGTCTCATTACGCTCTGTTATTTTTTTGATTAATTTTTGTAATTTTGATAAAAGCCATATGTCTGGCGATGTCAGCAATTTATTTTCTTTTGCCCATGATATTGTTTTTGTCTCATCAAAATTATCATATTCGCTATTTTGTTTAAAATACAGATGTAAATTAAATAATGTATTGAGTACCTGATACGGGCGTGACATTAACTCATCAGTACTGAAGCTAAGTGGCTCTATTGGACTTGCTTTCCAGATAAAATAAAACCTGATCAAATCCGCAGGATATTTTTCAAGCAATTCTGCACCGTCTATCACATTTCCTAAACTTTTGCTCATCTTGCCTCCCTTTTCATCAAGTACATGACCTTGGAACAAAAATGACTTGAATGGTGGAATTGGACCGTTGTTTAAGATTACATTTTCTATCAATAGAGTATATGCCCACCCTCTTGTTTGATCAATGCCTTCTGTGAAAAATGGCGCAGGTATTCCTTTGGAATATTCTTCATCTGTTAATGATGAATATGGAGCTGAGCCACTATTGTGCCATGTATCTAAAACATATTCTTCTCTTTTTGTATTTGTGCTGTTACATTGTTTGCATTTTATTGTTATGTTATCAATCCATGGGCGATGTAATTCAAAATTTGGTCCATCTGGTAATTTTGCTGCCGATTCTATGATTTCTTTTCTTGTAAAGAACCAGTTTTGTTTTTTGCAATCACTGCATACCCAAACTGGTAATGGACATCCCCAAATTCTTTCTCTAGATATGCACCATGGGTGTCTTTCTTTAATAATTCCTAAAAATCTATTTTTTGGCTGCTCAAAAAAATACTCTACACTTTCTGCTGCATTGATTGCCTTGTCTCCTAATCTATCTAGTTTGTAAAACCAGCCTTTTCGTGCAAGCCATACAATTGGATGATGAGATCTCCAGCATAGCGGATATTTGTGCTTGATTTTTCCAATTTTTACCAGCGCATTACGTTCTTTGAGATCTTCCACAATTATTTTATCTGCATCTCTGACAAACATTCCTTCATACTTTCCAGCTAAATTGGTGAACTTTACCTGATCATTAATGGGGTTGAATACTTTGACTTTTCTTTTATTTGCAATTTTAATGTCTTCTTCACCATTTGCCGGAGACAAGTGAACTAGACCGCTACCTGTTGTGATTTCTACAAATTCTTCTGACACTGCAACATGATAATTATTTTCTTTTGCACATTCGTCCAATCCTGGAATTAAACTCAAAAGCGGATGGATGTATTTTTTCCCCTCAAATTGTGAGCCTTTTGCAGTCTTTACAATTTCATATTTTTCAATGTTTACTTCTTTGAAAAATTCTTCCAGCCTTGTTTTTCCAACAACCCACGTTTCATTTTCTACTTTGAGATATGTATAATCTTCATCTGGATTCAATCCCACCATTGCATCTGTGACCAAAGTAAATGGCATTGTTGTCCAAACAATCAGATGTGCGTCTTCATCTGCAAGTTTAACCTTGTAATATAATGATGGATCTTTTACTTCTTCGTATCCTTGGTTGACTTCGGCATGACTAAGTGATGTCTGGCAACTTGGACAATATGCAATTACTGTAAAGTCTTCTTCTAGTATTTTATTTTCATGTGCTTTTTTGAGAATCTGCCATTCTCTTTCAATAAATTCATCCCGATAAGTCCAATATGCTTTGTTATGGTTAAATGACATTCCAAGTGAATTATCTACTTCAATCCATTTGGCGTTGAATTTTTTTACAATGCGTTTACATTCCTCAACTAGTTTTTCAATGCCAACTTTTTCTATGACTTCTGACTTGCCACCAGTTACACCAAGCTCTTTTTCTGCTTGTAATTCAACTGGAAGTCCTTGTGTGTCCCATCCTCCATTGAACACAATTTTTTTTCCTTGTAATGTATTGAATCTGTACCATAGATCCTTAATCACACGTCCTCTTAGATGCCCTGCGTGTGGAACCCCGTTCATAGTAGGTGGGCCTTCGATAAACATTATTTTCTCAGGCTTATCTGATTCAAAGATTAGTCTTTCAACATCAATTGATTTGATGTATTCTTTTACCTCTGATTCAATTGCTTTTGCATCAAATTTTGATGAAAGTTTCATCTTAGATTTTGATATGGGAGTGGCATTATATAATTGAGTGAAAGATAATTTCTATTGGTTAATGTTTTAGTTATCGGTTCTGGTGGACGCGAACATGCCTTATCTTGGAAATTATCCCAAAGCTCCAAAGTTGACAAAGTTTTTACAGCCCCTGGAAATGGTGGGACAGAAAATAATATTCTAATTGATATTAATGATTTAAATGCACTAGTAGAATTTGCACAAAAAAATAACTGCTTTACGATAGTTGGTCCTGAAGCTCCTTTAGCTGCAGGAATTGTAGATAAATTTACCCAAATGAATCTCAAAATTTTCGGTCCATCTCAAAAAGCAGCACAACTAGAATCCAGTAAAATCTGGGCAAAAAATTTCATGAAAAGAAATGGCATACAAACTGCAAAATTTGAAATCTTTGATGATCCAAAAAAAGCTGAAGAATATGCCAAATCCCTTGATTACAATGTTGTAGTCAAGGCAGATGGTCTAGCTTCTGGAAAGGGTGTGATTGTTTGTAATAATGCCGATGAGGCAATTGCTGCAATTAATACAATATTGGTAAAAAAGACATTTGGCGATGCGGGTAATCGCATTATTGTAGAAGAGAGAATTGATGGAATTGAAGCATCTTACATTGCATTATGTGATGGTATGATTGCAATACCTATGGCATCAAGCCAGGATCACAAAAGAATTTTTGATGATGATAAAGGTCCTAATACAGGTGGAATGGGTGCCTATTCTCCAACTCCTGTTATTGATGATGTACTTGCTGAAAAAATCCAAAATAAAATTATCAATAAAACAATACAATCATTAAAAAATGAGGGTATTATCTTCAAAGGATTTCTCTATGCTGGAGTGATGATTAGAGACAATGAACCCTATGTCTTAGAGTATAACGCACGAATGGGTGATCCTGAATGTCAGCCAATTACAATGAGAATGGATTTTGATTTGTATGATTATTTTGTTGCAAGTGTAGATGGAACCCTCTCTATGATGCCAAAAATAACTTGGAAGGATCAATCTGCAGTTTGTATTGTTTTGGCATCTGAAGGTTATCCTGAATCATATCCACAAAATGAAGAGATTACCGGATTTGATTTAATTCCTAAAAATGTTATGGTCTTTCATGCAGGAACAAAAAAACAAGATGGAAAAATCTTATCAAACGGTGGAAGAGTTTTAGGAGTTACTGCACTTGGTGATACTTTGGCATCTGCAATTTCAAATGCATACATTGCTGCAGAAAAAATTTCATGGTCCCACAAATACTATAGAAAAGATATCGGCAAAAAAGGGTTATCTTATCTTTGATGTGTCTATTATTCTATCTTCAGTAACGATCCAGTTTATAATTACATCATGTTCTGATTGTGGAATGTTTTTTACAATTTGTTTTTCAAATGTCAACGATATTGTTTTGATTTTATTCTCAGCTAAAAATCTGTCATAAAATCCATATCCATATCCTAATCTTACTCCTTTTGGAGATATCCCTACTGTCGGAACAAGTATCACATCCAGATTGTTATCCACAGGACATTCGTTACGAGGCTCCATTATATCAAAACTACCGTTTTCTAGATTGCTCAAATTCATAATTTTTCTAAATTCTATGTTTTTACCCACTACTTTGGGCAAAAATATCTCCTTTCCCTCACTTAGGGCTTCTTGCATTATATCTTGTGTCAATACTTCACTGCCTATTGGATAATACGCACCTATTTTTTGTGCATCTCTAAATGATTCTATTTTTTTTAGTTTTTTTAATATTGATTTGCTTGCAATTTTCATTAAATCAAAAGATGTCCCATCTCTTTTCTCAAGGAGTAATCTTCGTAATGATGTTTTCTCAGAATTATCTTTCAATCTGACTGCTCAATGATGCAGCTGTTATTGTATTTTTCAATAACATTGCAACTGTCATGGGGCCAACTCCTCCTGGAACCGGTGTTGCATAAGATGCTTTTTGGATAATCTGATCATAATCTGCATCTCCAATCAGTTTTTCTTTATCTTTTGAGATTGCAACATCGATTACAATTGCATCTTTTTTTATCATATCTGGTGTTAATGTAAATTTGCTTCTATCCCCAACTGCTGTAATTATAATGTCTGCTAACTGACACAATTCATTGATATTTTTTGTTTTAGAATGACATGTAATTACCGTTGCATCTCTTGCCAAAAGTAAATGGTATAGTGGTTTTCCTACTAAATTACTACGATTTATCAGAACGATGTTTTTTCCTTTCAACTCTATATTATGATAATCAAACATTTCCATTACTCCAAGCGGTGTGCAAGCAACAAGTGCTGCTTTTTTCATTGCAAGTAAACCTGCATTGTGTGGTGTAAGACCATCAACATCTTTTAGTGGAGAAATTCTAGATGTTATGACAAATTCATCTAATTGATTAGGTAATGGTAATTGAACTAAAATTCCATGAACTGATCTGTCCTTATTTAACTCATCAATTATTTTATTTAATTCTGATTGTGTGATATTTGATGCCAGCTTGAAATCTTTGGTGATAATTCCTACTTCTTCGCATGCTTTGTGTTTATTTTTTACATATGTGGCAGATGCTTGATTATCTCCAACCAGAACAGTTGCTAAACATGGGTTAATTCCATGAGTCTTTAATTCTTCGACAGCTTTTCTGACTCTGTCTTTTACATCTTGGGCAATCTTTATTCCGTCTATTTTGATGCCTGCCATTAAGAATATTTCTGGCTTGTAGATATTTAATCCTTGAAACACATTAATCTGAATTTGAAAATCTGAGAAACAAAATTATGTGAGCATTTGAAGGTGGTATCATGTTTATAGTGATATCTGATATCCAAATAAAACCCGATTCTGTTGTTAACTTTAAAAAATGGTTTTCTGAATCAAACAAAACCATATCAAAATTTGATGGATTTGTAAATAGGCGCCTTTTGGAAACTAAAGATGGTAAACATCGTGTGTTAGTAGAATTTGAGAATCTTGAAAAATTTAGTAAAATGCATCAAAGTCCAGAACACGAAAAACTTCACTCCCTGGCTATATCATACATGGAAAAACTACCAGAGCCAAAATTTTACACTGTATCTTCACAATAACATGAAATTAGTTTTTAACGTAAATGAATACATTGAAAAAATAAAAAAAAGCAATAATTATTTTCATACTTTTATCAATAATGAAAGTCTGGCTGCAGGTGTGTTGGTATTGCAACCTGGAGAAAAAGATACACAAGAACCCCATGATAGTGATGAAGTATATTTTGTTCTCAAGGGTGACGGGTTTTTAAAAATCAAAGATGTGGATTATCCTATCTCTGAAAATAAAATGTATTTTGTGGGAAAAAAAGTAGAGCATTTTTTTCATGGAAATTCCAAAGAACTAACTGTGTTGTATTTTTTTGGCGGACCTGACTCTTAGCTGATTATTGTTTTTCTGCCTGAAATTTTTATTTTCTTTTCTGCAAATAACCTGATGGCTTCAGGATATGTCTGATGTTCTTTTGCCAAAATACGTTTAGACAATGTTTTTTCTGTATCCTCTTTTCTTATTTTGACTATTGATTGCAAAATTATTGGTCCTGTATCCACACCTGAATCTACAAAATGTACTGTACATCCTGAATATTTTGAGCCATACTCTATTGCCTGTTTTTGTGCATCAAGTCCTGGAAAAGATGGAAGTAAAGCTGGATGAATGTTGATAATTCTATTTTTGTATTTTTTCACAAATTCAGGACTAATTATTCTCATGAATCCTGCTAAACATACCAGCCCATTTTTTGGTGTAACTCCATACTTTTCTAGTGTTGATATTATTTTTTTATCATAATCTAATCTACTTCCTTTGAAATCTTTGCTTTCAATTACTTCTGTTTTGATCCCTAATCTTTGTGCAATCTTCAAACCTTTTGCATCTGATTTGTTTGATATGATGACAGCTGGATTTATGGGAATTTTTTTACGTTTAATTGATTTTAAAATAGCTTCCATATTGCTCCCACGACCTGAAATTAAAATTCCCAGATTTAGCAACTAGTCAATAGTAGACTAAACCTGCAATTTATATCAAATCTAATTATTTTGTTTGACATTGCCTCGTTCTATTAAGATGACAAAAAATGGTATCCTCTGTGAGATTGATGGGAGAAGAGTATACTTGGATCCAAAAAATCCTGATTCTACTG
>JAICOU010000072.1 GCA_025930495.1 Nitrososphaeraceae archaeon | reverse complement strand
TGATGTTATTTGTGTGCTCATCATAAATCGGAATACCAATTATTGGTTTTGCTTTTCCTCCAAGAATTTCACCCATTACAGTATGAGATCCATTTACTACGGCATATTTACTCAAATTCAAGACAGTTTCTTTTTCTTGCTCTGATAGAAAACCGATATCAATTTGAATCCAATCAATATTTTTCTCCAAAGCAGTAGATATGGTATATTTTTTTCCATCTTTTCCCAAAACAGAATCAATTGTTGGTTCATTTTTTGCATGAGAAATAATTCTTTTTTCATTTTTCATTTCATTTTGATGAAATACTTGTTCATATCTTTGACCTGTTCCATCATTAGTCGATTTGTTTCCAGTTCGCATCCAATATCCAAACTCTGAGTTTTCTATGAGTTTTTCAAGATCCGAAGTTGATTTTTTCTCAATATTGACACTAGTAGTAAAATGACCAACATAAGTTATTTTCTCTTTTACATCTTTTGTAAAATTCAGATTGTATTCACACATAGTATATGGAGGGGGGGAATCTGCTACAAGAATTCTGGAAGCTTTTGCAATTTGTTTTGAGACAAAAACTACTGCTGGATAAAAGTAAGATCTTGTTCTATACAATTTTGGTCGGAACTGATTTGTTATGAACAGACTTGGAATTTGACGATTTTTTGCTATAATATTTGAACCCATATCTCCATCATTAATTGCCAGATCAAATTTTTGTTCATCATACAATTTACTTTCTTGTCTCAAATAGCTTGTAACTTGTTTTACAAGAGGAGGATTTTTTGAAACTGGCAGCAGTAAATTTAGTAGTGATAATAAAACGCTTGGTCCAAACTTTCCATCGATTGGAGTTGGCATTAATATCTCATGGATTTGATCTTTATGATTAGGAAATTTTTCTAGCAATTTCTGATAAACATGGTCTTTGCTTGAAAAATGAACTTCAAATTTTTCTTTTATATGATTACTCAACACTGCATTTAGCCTCATCATTCGGGAATAGTGACCACTTCCCCATGGATAGATGAATTCGCCAATTTTTAACACAGATTACAATCCTCAAATGCCGTTTAAATTCTCAGTGATTTTATTCTAGAGAATCAAGAATATCATGCACATTATTTGGTCCTATTTTGACAGTGACACTTTTCTTTGATTTTAGTGCAAAATCTATGTCTTTGTTTGAAAAATTTGGTATTTCATTTGAATTAATCATAAATAATTTTTCTAACTTTGGAATTTGTTTTTCCAATCCAATCTCTTTAGCTTCTTCAAAAAGTTTAGTATCTATACCGCTTAATGGCATTATTGGCAATACATCTTTTTGAAATACACGTTTCATTGAATAATCAATAAAATTTGTAGAAAATATCAGTGGAGATAATGCAAGAGATACATGACTTATCTTATTTGATTTTGCTTCGTGAAGCATAATTTCTAATATGGAATTTACAAAGATCAGATAGTTTCTGGTTCCTGTTTGATTAATTTTAACATTGAAGAATTCTAGTACAACTTTTTGTTTTACTAATCTTGGAATTATTTGATTGATAATTTTAGCTAAATTCATTAATTCTGATTTTTGTCTATAGCAGATAATTATTTTTGAATCGAATCCTTGTTTTATTGTTTCAAAACAGGAAATTGCTGAAATCTCGTCATAAACACTACATATGGCATTTTTATTTTGCAATTGATACGGTATACCGCCCTGACCTTTATCTGAAAAAATACAAACATATGCATTATTTTTTGTTAGATATGTGTACAGTAACTTATCAAAATTTTCTTCTGTTCCAGGACGTGCGCCCATGTTAGCTTTCTTTTCTATAATGCTAGATGTTGCTGCAAGTTCGATGTCTTTTGTAAAAAATCCTTTTGATACTCCTTCAACTTTAACAAGAAATCTTTCTCCCTTTAAGAGCAAATTTCCACCTACTGTAGTAATTTCTGATACAACTTTTTGAAAATCATTTTTTACCTGCCTAGCAATAGCTATTTTTTCAATACCAAAAAGTAAATTGATTGCAGATGATGAAAACACAGGATCATTTGCATCTACTAAAATGACATCTCCATCACGTTTTATTGATTTGTATTCCTGATTTTGAATCTTTAGAATTTTTTTAATATTTATGATTAATTGTGGAATTTTATTTTTAGAGAAAACTGTTGGAAAAACTACTACATAAGAAATATCTTCCATCTCTTCTTTTTTTAAATATGCCTGTTTATAATTTAGGATAAAAAATTCGGGTAATCAATATAAAACAAAACAATTCAAGTGTATTTGTGAAAAAATTTACCCAAGAACAAGTAGATCAACTCAATTCAAAGATAAAGACAACAAACGAGGCTCTTCAATGGGTCTCTGACAATCTTCACCCACGAGTTGCAAAAGCATCAAGTTTTGGTGCAGAAGATGCAGTAATTATGGATATTATGCTCAAGATTAATCCCAAATTTAGGTTCTTTACATTAGATACAGGAAGACTACCGCAAGAAACCTATGACATTATGGATATTGTAAGAAAAAAATACAACATAACAATCGAGGTTTTGTTTCCTGATACTAAAGAAGTTGAAGATATGGTCAGAGAAAAAGGAATGAATCTTTTCTATGAGAGTGTAGAAAATAGAAAATTATGTTGTGAAATACGTAAGGTACATCCAATTAATAGAATGTTATCTACACTAGATGGTTGGATTACTGGATTAAGGCGTGATCAAACTGAAGTAAGAAAGGATGTCTGTATTTTCCAAATAGATCATGGACATGGAGGAATTTTGAAAATTAATCCAATAATAGATTGGACTTGGGATCAAATTCAAGATTATATCAAGAAAAATAATTTACCATATAATAGTCTTCTTGACAAGGGCTATCCAAGTATTGGATGTGAGCCATGTACTAGAGCAATTAAACCTGGAGAAGACTTGAGAGCAGGACGTTGGTGGTGGGAACAAGGAGGAAACAAAGAGTGTGGCCTTCATATAGACCATAAATAGGGAATTTAGCATGTCTGATAATTCAGTCAAGCCACATGGAGGAAAACTGGTAAATAGAATTACCAAAACTGATCCGTCCGGATTATATTCTATATCTATTTCTGAAGACCTTGCAAATGATGTTGAAAACATTGCAGATGGAATTTTTAGTCCTCTTGAAGGATTCTTGGGGAAAAAAGACTATGAAAATGTCATATCAAAAGGTAGACTAGCAAATGGTTTGGCTTGGACAATTCCTATAGTACTTGATGTAGATGAATCTACAGCTGCAAAAATGAAAAAAGCCGGCAAAGTATTACTGCAGAATCATCAGGGCTTGGGTATAGCAATCTTGCATGTAAAGGAGACATTTACCTTTGATAAAGAAAAGACTGCAAAGGGAGTATACGGAACAACTGATTCTTCACATCCTGGTGTTGCAAAGACAATGTCTATGCAAAACTATCTAGTTGGCGGCAAAATTGATTACATTACAAGACCTAAAGAGACTGAAATTAGAAAATACAGATTAACCCCTTTGCAAACACGAGAGTCTTTTGCTAAAGCAGGATGGAAGACAATCGTGGCTTTTCAGACAAGAAATCCACCACACGTAGCACATGAGATGCTTCAAAAAACATCTATCACAACAAGAGATGGAGTATTTGTCAATCCAGTAATTGGCAAGAAAAAGTCTGGTGATTTTGTAGACGAAGTAATTGTAAAATGCTATGAAACTATGATTAAGCATTATTATCCAGAAAATAGATGCAAGCTTGGAACTTTGCATACAGAGATGAAGTATGCTGGACCAAAAGAAGCAATACATCATGCCATTATGAGGCAAAACTATGGATGCTCACATATCATTATTGGTCGAGATCATGCAGGAGTTGGAACATTTTATGATCCATTTGCAGCACAAAAAATCTTTGATGACTATCCAGAATTAGAAATATCTCCGGTATTTTTTCCAGCATTTTTCTATTGTAGAAAATGTCTAACATACACAAATCCAAAGGCATGTCCACATGATGATGATGCAAAAGAGCAGATTAGTGGAACCAAGCTACGACAAATGATTGATGATGGTAAATCTCCTTCTGAATTTATCTTAAGACCCGAAGTCTCAAAGGTAATTCTAGATTATTCTCATCCATTTGTTGATTAGGTATTTATTCACACAAACTAGATTTAGCTCGTGAAGTATCTACTTGCATTAATTTTATTTTCTGGATTTGTCATATCGCCTGTTTTTGCAGAAGAATCAAAGAATCCAACATTAATTATTGATACAATAGAGGTTCCATCATACGAATTTAATAAAATTCTTAGAGACGCAATCATTATTCCAATGCAAAGAACACACGGCATAAGCTGGCAAGTTACCATTGATAACAATCTTGTATATGCAAATCCTGATGGAAATGCAGTTTTGAGAATCTATGACAGAGATAATCCTGAGAAATTAGTTGAAATAGGTATGGGCTCACAACCAGATGAAAAATTCTGGCTTGCAGTACAGACTCCTAAAGAGGGATACGTTGTTGTGCATAGTGACTTGGAGAAAGGATGGTCTCCTGCATCCAAAGCAATAATGTCATACACTGAACGAGCAGGACTAACAGTTAACAACGGTGCAAGAATAGTAGTATCTAATCTTGATATTGGTGTATTTGTAATTGATTCCTATTCTGTTCATGGAATGGAAAGTTCCACTGATCCACCAGCAATAAATTCTGGAAGTATGATTCTAGAATTTATTTCAGGAGATCCTGCAAAAAATCCACTTGCATTATTTCCATTTTATGTGGCTGCAGGTGTTGGTATTTTAGTAGGCGTTTTATACCTGACTAAGAAGCGTTCTTAGTTTTGTAATACTTACAATCTCTTTTGATTTTACACACACTACACATTGGTGATGTTGGTTTGCAAATATTTTGACCATACATTACAAAAGTATCATTAATTTCAATCCAGTATTTTTTTGGAATCTTTTTCATTAGTTCCTGTTCTGTTTCTTCAGGAGTCTTTGTATTTACT
>JAICOU010000001.1 GCA_025930495.1 Nitrososphaeraceae archaeon | reverse complement strand
CTGTTACAGACATTCTGGCAACTTGAAGCAATTCTATTAAATCCTTCATTTACTGGTTCAGCAACACAGACAATGGACTTTACTGTTACATGTTAACAGTAAACTCGATTTTATTTTTTATTTATGATGACTGGGCCAAAAATGCTCGGAAGATTTAACAAAATCGTAGAATCCTTAGATTAAAATTAAATAAATGGTTTTGAAGCAAGTTTGATGTCTTCTGCTTTTATCGTTTTTCTTCCTGCATGCAAGGCCATATCTACTGCACTTTTTGCAATATTGTTAGCCAATTCTTCAATTATTCCTCTTAGTTCTTCTGCTGATTCATCACTAACTCTCTCAGCGCCTGCTTTTTTTAAAATTCTGTACATTGCTGACATGCCAAGTTCTGATGATTTCATTGTTTTCTCTTTTCTTTTTTCCGATAAAAGATTGTGAGTAAAAAAATATCACTAAGAAATCGATTTATACAGACTATTTTGAAAGTTAAAGCAATGACTTGGTTATATGATTCTCATATTCATTTATCCGATCCATATTATGAATATGATTTGAATCATACAATCAAAGGAATGGAAAATATGAACATCAAAGCTTGCTGCGTATCAATGGATAATATTACCTCTAAAAGAACTTTGGAGCTTGGAAGAAATAGCAAACTTGTCTTGCCTTTTATTGGAATTCATCCTGAACGCGCAAATGATGATCTAGACCTAATGATAAATCTAATCAGTGAAAATCAACAGCATATTTCTGGTATTGGGGAGATTGGACTAGATCCTACATATGTAAAATCTAATGAAGATAACAATAGACAAATCTTTCTTTTTGAATCTCTTCTCTCTCTTGCAGAAAAATTCCAAAAACCTATTTCAATCCATTCCCGAAAAAGTCTTGATGAGATATTTTCTATAATTACTTCTTATGACATTAAACATATGTTATTGCATTGGTTTGATGGAAGCAAAAAACAACTTCAAAAAGCAATGGACATGGATTTTTTTGTTTCCTATGGTCCGGTTCTAATTTATGCAAATGACAAACAAATGCTACTATCTAAAACATCTGAGGCAAAAATTCTTGTTGAAACTGATGGTCCTGTAAAATTCTCAAAATGCTTTGAAATGAAATCTGGACAAATCAGTTTTATTCCAAGTGTTGTATTTTGTGCCTCAAAAATACTAGGCAAGTCATATGATGAAATGGCTTCATTATTGGAAGAAAATTCAAAATCATTCCTCCGAATATAGGTATAAAAAACCCCAGTTCGTTATATGAGGAATGGATAGAATTAAGCGTCTTTCTTATGAAGTACTAGATGGACACAAGCTAAAATTCGGGGAAGATTTTGCTGATAACAAGAAAGCATTAGATCTAATAGCTATAGTTCGTTCAAAAGGACTAAAAAATGAAATTGCAGGTTACATTACTAAATTTATTAAAAAAGAAAACCGTGAGGAAAAAGCAAAACAATCTCAAATAGAATCTTCTAGAATTGAAAATTATACTCTGGAAGAGAAAATTTCTGAAGATGATACCATTGAAGAGGAAATCATTGCAATAACATCTGACTCAGAAACAAGTAAAGTCATAGAAGAATAAACTGTATAACAAAACAAAAAATTAATTTTTAGCATTTCAGATGATCACTATATGATAATGATTAAACTCGTAGGAGGGGCAAAAAAGTCCTTTTTTACTGATACATTAAAAATTGATAAATCTGATATTACCATTCAAGAACTCCTTGTTTTACTATTAGAACTAAAACCGGCTAGCACTCCTAGCTTGGATGTTGAAAATATATTGATAGCGATTAATGGTGTCGATTCTTCTGCAATGGAAGGAAAAATGACTAAAATAAAAAATGATGATGTAGTAAGTATAATTCCTGTTATTCACGGAGGTTCATCTAAAAGACTGATTTTTAATGTTTCAAATAAATTAGTTCAGGTAATTGAAATTCAAGGTCAAAAACAAATTGACATTACGTATATTGATACGCTCCGAAAACAATTTCCTGGAATTAAACTTCAGGCCATATCTAGTAATTTTATTCTAAATAATTATCATCTAAAAAAAATTATTTCCTTATCTATCTCTTCTAATAAAAACAATATTTTACTTTCAAACAAATTTGAAATGGATATTTTAATGCGCTTTGCTATTTCGTCACAAATTTCTTCTGCAATTAATTCTGCTGGAATCAAATCACAACAAAATTTTGTACTGATTGCACTTGGCAATAAAAAAATCTTAGATGCACTTTATAAAGAATTAAGTTTTATGTCTGTTAAAATATTCTCAAAAGATAATACTTCATTTATAAAAAAATATTTTCAAATAACAGATAAACAACTTGATGTAGTTTTGTCAAAAAATCCTCTTGAAGATATACTAATAGAAAAAGCTGTTATTTTACTCTGATATGCTTCTTTTAGTTTTTCCTACACTCAAAACATCTTCTTTTTTGACAATTGCAATTCCAGTTTGATTTCCCAATACTTCAATTAATATAATTTTATCAGGAAATTCTAATGATACTTTGTTTTTAATTTTTTTTGCTATTCTAGAAATTAATTCTTGACTTGAAATGTTAGAATTTCTTTTCTCAATTGATATCCTATATGACTCTCCATCAGAAATCAATTTAATTAAATCTGAAATTCCATCTTCGATGCTCTCAATCTTAGTTTCTGTAATTTTTTGAATAGGGATTATTCTAAGACAATATCTAATACACCATGGCTCATCTAGTAACATTTCTTTGATTTTTTTTACCATCACTATTGGTTCCAATTTTGTTTCAGCAGTCAAAATTCCCGACATATTTGTGATAGTTATTTTAGGTTCCGAGTCTCCTAGTTTTTCTAAAATATCTAATAATTCTTGTCTCGTTTCTAATTCCAAATGTCTGGCACATGTAATTATTAGATTCAAAGTATTTTCAAGATCTCATTTCGTGTTAAAACTCCTTCTCTGTGAATTTTTAATTTTCCTTCTTCAAATTCAATTATTGTTGATTCTCCTTCACTTGTTATTGTCCCCCCATCCAAAAAAAGATCAAAATCGTGTATGTTTTGATAACACTCTTGTGGGTTTCTAAATGGGCCATCTCCAGAAATATTTGCGCTTGTTCCAATAATAAAATCACATTTTTTTAAAAATTCTAATGTACATTGATGTTTTGGAACTCTAATTGCAATTTTGTCAACACCATTTAGCGACGCTTTAAGTTTTTTATCTGTTAATTTTAAAATTAAAGTTAGAGGCCCTGGCCAATTTTTTTGTGCAATCTTTTCTGAATCTTTGTCAAATTCTACAATTTTTTCTGCAATCTCTTTTGAAAAAGCCAAAATTGGAAGCGATTTTGAAATTTCCCTTGATTTGATTTTGTAAATTCTTTTAATTGCTTCTTTATTGTATGGATCACAACCAATTCCATATACTGTGTCTGTTGGAAAAACAACAATACCTCCATTTTTGATTATTTTACTCGCTTTTGCAATATTTTCTTTATTACACTTTGATTTCAATTGCCTTATTTGCATTCTTTTCTTTAATTATTCATTTACATTTGAATAAGTTTTTTAACGAATAAAAATTTCCAATCATAGAACATGTCTACACCGTCATCTGAGTATGAAGATACAGATTTTCAAGATGATTTTGATGATGATTTAGATGAATTTGAAGAAACAGAAGACTAGATTGTTAGGCCAAAATTATCTGCAAAGGTTGTGAATGTATAGTATGCTTGAAGAAATTCTCGTCCTGATTGACTAATTCTGTATTTGTTTGAACCTTGTGCATCTACTTGTTCTAATAATCCTTGAGATACTAGCGTCTTTAAAATTCTAGAAATTCTAGAATGTGAAATGTTAGCTTTTCTAATCAGATAAGTTACTGTGGCACCTTCTTCATCTTGGAGGTCATCACGCGTAGTAGACAATATGTCTCCAATAATTTTCATATGTGTTCTATATTCAACCATGTCTATTCCCTGTATACGTTAATTTCGCAATTTCTATGAGAGTGAGTTGATATTTTGCAATATACTAAAAAGATAAAAGAATTTGACAAATTTTGATTTTGTAATTAATTTGAGCCTAGCAACTAAATTATTATAAATCATCATCAAATTTTATCTTAGTTAAAGGAATTTTGCTTACTGGAATAAACAATGCAATCAAACCTCCAATTTTGATAGACATAGAAACTGAATATAATATAGATTCTGGAAATACAAATGAATACCATCCTAAAAATTCTCCTAGTGCTAATAATGCCAATCCTACTGCTACAGATATAGCTCCTTTGTTTTTGTTTTCAAAATACGATAATATTGTTTCAATTGCTCCATAAGCCAATAAAATAAATGAAACAGATCTAAAGATGTGTTCTATTTGTACAGAAGACACTAAAAATAATGGAAAAATTCCAATTGTTCTGAAATATCTTGATCTTGGAAAAAATGATTTAATGCTATGTGAAAATGCTATGAAGAAATATCCTATTGTTTGAATGACAATTCCTAATGTTTGAATCCATCTTTCTATGTTGCCTGATTTTATTACAAAATCTTCTATCATATATCCTGCCCATATTACAAAAAACCCAATACTGATTGAAAAAAATGCAACTGTTAATCTAAATAATGTGGGGCTGCCTGTATTTCTAAATCCCCTTATTGACATTATTCCTATTGCAAGTCCTACCAAAAACCCAACCAAATTTAGTATATTTTCTAATAGAAATTCCAATGATGTTTAACAATCCTCCAATCTAATTATTTTAATCTGCTGAATGATTTTACAATGTTGTTAATCCCATTCATCTAATGACCCTGCAGATTGCCCTTCAGTACTACCAGTATAATCTCCAAGAATATCTGAGTATGTTGATTCATTATGTGCAACAAATTTAACATATTCTCCATAACTCATATCTAAATCACAGTTTTCACATTTTACAAAAGAAAAGTCCATTGATAATTCTGCTGTTTTCTTACATTTTGGACATTTTATCTTCACAATTGATTTTGCATTTGTTATCTATTATTACTTTACATTCAATAAAAGATAAAAGGAGTTCTTTCTTGCTACCCTTATGAGTCGAACTTGTACAAAATGTAAAAATTCTATTCTTGATAATGAGGAACTTGACATGGTTGCTGAGAAATATCCGGTTTGTAACAAATGTTGGGCTGAATGGAAAGAATATCGTGTAATGGTTATGAATGAAATGAGACTTGATATGTCTATGGCAGATCATAGAAAATTATTAAAAAAACATGAAAAAATCTTTGCAGGCGTACTTTCTCCTGAAGGAGAAATAGTGGATTATACTAATGAAGATAATAGAAAACCAGATAAACTTCCAGACGCCTAGAACTTCAAGTATTTCTTTGCATTATCTGGTATAACTATCATTAATTTTCTTTTTCGCTCTACGTCAAGTTCATTAATTATTTTCTTGATTGTGTGTGAAATAATGTTTTTTTTTCCTTCATCTAATGTTAAGAAAATCTCTAATATCCCATCTAAATTAAACACAATTAATTTTTGGGGAGATTTAGAAATCTCATTGATGTAGCCAGAAAACAGACCATTTCGCTGTTCTTCTGATAGTGTAGTTAAGATCTCTAACCATGTTTTGAAAAGTTTTGCAAAATTTGGAAAGGGAATTGCAGGTCCAGCTTCTAGCGCATTATTGATGATTTCTCTTTGCTCTATCTCTGTCATTGAGAAAAATTCCATCATTCTTTTTTTTAAAACAGGTATTCTAAGAAAATCTGGAAGATTTGCCAAGATTACTATAATATTTCCTGCATAATTTGGTTCTGTCAACGATCATTTCTATTTCTAATTGAATATTAAATCCTCTGACAACACTTCAGCTTAAATAAACGGAATTCAAATTTGAAGATATGACTTCTACTGTTGTTGTTGGTGGATTTTTTGGAGATGAAGGCAAAGGAAAGATAATCTCATATTTAGCAATGAAAGACAACCCAAAAATTATTGTTCGTGGTGGCGCAGGTCCAAACGCAGGTCATACCATTAGAGATGGTGATAAAACATACAAAGTCAGAATGCTACCAAGCGGATTTTTGAATAAAAATGCAAAAGTGATGATTGGTCCTGGCGTTGTCATTAACCCTGCTGTTTTATTAAAAGAAATACAAGATTTTGATGCGTCTGGACGTTCATTTATTGACAAGCACTGTGGAATTATTGAAGAAAGTCATCTCATTCGCGATTCTAAGGGTGAATTAAAAGAAAAGATTGGCAGTACTGGTTCTGGTACTGGTCCTGCTAATGCAGATAGAGCAATGAGAGTTTTAAAATTGGCAAAAGATATTGATTCTTTATCTTCATTGATTGTAGATGTTCCTGCTGAAATAAACTCTGCACTTTCTCTAAATCAAAATGTATTAGTTGAAGGAACTCAGGGTACGTTTTTATCTTTATGGCATGGGACGTATCCTTTTGTAACTTCAAAAGATGTTACTGCTTCTGGAATTTGTGCTGATGTTGGGCTCGGACCCAAAAAAGTTGATGAAGTAATTGTTGTCTTCAAATCATACGTCACACGTGTTGGTACTGGGCCATTAGCAAAAGAACTTACGCTTGCAGAAGCTGAAAGTAAAGGTTGGTCTGAATTTGGAACAGTAACTGGTAGACAGAGACGTGCAGCTGATTTCGATTTTGATTTAGCTAGGCGTGCAATCATGCTTAATAGCGCAACTCAAATTTCTATAACAAAATTAGATGTGATATTTCCAGACTGTGTAGGTAAAACATCGTTTGAAGAACTTTCTAAAGATGCACAATCATTCATAAATAATATTGAAGATAAATTGAACACGCCTGTAACAATAATTGGAACAGGACCTGCCATAAATGAAATCATTGACAGAAGAAAATAGCCTGAAAAATTTTGGGTAAGTTTAATTTAGTATTGTACAAAAAATAACCGTGGATAAATTACCTCGTTACATTCAAGTCTCTTCCACGCTGGAATTTTCTAGATTAGTATGTGCTCTTGAACGTGCACCACGCGTATCATTTCTTCATGAACATAATGGTCAGAAAGTTTTATCAGTTCAAATGGATGTATTGAAAGAAAAACCAATTGTGTATTATACACCATTTGAGCACAATGGCCATTACATTTGTTATGGATTAAAAGGTGGAAAAGAAGAATCTGATATTGTAAATTCTACCTCTGATGCAAGTAAACTATACTCACCTATTGTAAGAATAAAGTCTCTACCAGATGCATTGAAACCTGGAAATGGTACTGCTGATAGATATCTGCCTATCGAGCTTGAAGATCTATCTAGTCTTGCAAAACTTACTTGGGGTTTTGAAGAAGCACCGTTTCCGTTATTTTTATTTCCGCGTATTGATAAATGGCTTGTTGGCGTTTTTATGAATTTTAATGAAGAAGGCGCATCTTATTTCTGTCATGTGGTCCTTGATTCTGACCCTGAAAAACCATTCTTAAAATTTACAACAAACAATGATGCTGAACCTTCGTTTGTAGAAAATCCATCAGAACATGGTTATTCATATATAAAAATTATAAAACTAAAAGAAACACATCCCTTAGTTGATTATGGCCACCTTCAAAACTAGAATTTCTCAGATCTCAAAAAAGAATGGCAAAATTATTCTTGCTAATGATTATGATTCATCTGTGAATAATTTAGAAACAAAAACTATACAGAACATCAAAAAATTATATCCATATCTCTGTGGAATTAAACTAAATTTTCATTTATTATTACCTCTGAGTTTTAAAGAAATTTCTAAAATCAATAAAACTGCTCATAATTATGGATTACAAACCATTGCTGACATTAAATTAAATGATATTGGAAATACAAACAAAGTTACTACGGAGCATCTTTGGAATTCAGGTTTTGATGCAGTAATTGTTAATCCAATTATGGGATTAGATAGCCTAAAACAATTAGTGAAATCTTCTCACAAGAAAAACAAAGGTGTTATCACATTGTGTCATATGAGTGCCCCTGAAGCCAAATTATCATATGATATGGAAATTAAGATGGGTAAAAAACAGCAACTTTACCAATTGTTTTTGGATTGGGCTATTGCCTCTAAAGTTGATGGAATTGTAGTTGGTGCAACATTTCCAGAAATTATTCGATATTGTAATAAAAAAGCAGGTACAAAATTAGATATATTTTCACCCGGCATTGGTACACAAGGCGGAAGTGCTAAAGAGGTTCTCTCTGTTGGTACTGATTATCTAATTGTAGGTAGAACAATACTTAATGCTAAAAATCCTGTGGCTGTTTTAAAAGAATTACAACTGCAAAGTTTTGGTAAGTAATGATTTTGATTTAGATAAAATCAATTTTGCATTGTCAAATGTTGTTTTCTCCATTGCTGTTTGATAATCAATCCAAGTATAATCTAGATGTTCATGTGAAATTGAAATTTCTTTAGTTTTTGTCTCTGCTAAGAAAAAGACAACTCTCTTATGAACTAGTTCTCCCTGAAATTGAAAATTGTATTCTATCCATTCCTCAAAATCATTTACAAACACAATGTCTGTGATTCCTGTTTCTTCTAGTGTTTCTCTTATTGCTGTTTGATGCGTTGTTTCACCTTTTTCCATTTTACCTTTAACAAAATCCCAATGTCCAGATGGATAATGTAATAACAAAAATAAAATTTTTGAATTCTCTTTTCTAAACAACACTATACCTGCAGATGTTTCTTCTATCATTTCTATATCTGTCCTAATTATTTCCCTAATCTTCTTTTTCTTTCTTGGAATGTTCTGATAGCTCTCATCAAATCAATTTTTCTGAATTCTGGCCAAAATATGTCCATAAAGATCAATTCACTATATGCACTTTGCCACATGAGAAATCCACTTAATCTTTTTTCACCAGATGTTCTTAAAATCATATCTGGCGATGACTGTGGTAAATGTGACGTGTATAAATTAGATTCAATTTCTTTTTTACTTATGTCATTAACATTAAGAGATCCCTCTTTGATCTTTTCAGCTATTTTTTTCACAGCATCTACTAATTCATTTTGTCCTCCATACGCTAATGCAATATTGAGAAAATGGTTATCATAATTTTTTGTTGCATCATCTAATCGTTTTAGAATTTCTTTAATTGAATCAGGCAGTAGTTCTATTCTGCCAATTCCTTTAACTCTCATTTTATTTTTATGAATTCTGGGATCATTGTACAGTTTTTCTAATCTAATACGAATCAGTTCATAAAGATGTCCTAATTCCTCATCATCTCTATCTAGATTCTCTGCTGAAAGTGCATATAATGTAATTATTTTAATATCAAATTCTTCACACCAATCAAGAAGATTTTCTACTGCATCTGCACCCTTCCAATGACCTGTTTTTGGAATGGTGAGGTGTCTTTTTGCCCATCTTCTGTTTCCATCTAAAATCAAGGCAAGATGATTTGGAATATCCCCACCACGTATTTCACTTTCAAGTCTTTTTGAATAAATTCTATATAATCCAGATAATTGAAATACGGTATCTTTTATTTTGTTAATATCTAATCACCATTAATTGATCCATGTTAGATGATATCAGTGTTTTTCAGGAATAAAGTTATTGCAAAGGAATTTTTGCTTATTTTAGTCCGAAACCATCTCTTGATGTTTATGTTTTCTATATTTTTTAAAGAGGATAGTGGCCGAAATTAAGGTAGCCGCAAGACCTGCTAACAAAGGTGGCACTAACGTAGTTGAATCAACATTATCATTCATCATAATAATAGTAAACTGAGATG
Source organism: Nitrososphaeraceae archaeon (assembly GCA_025930495.1). Lineage (GTDB taxonomy): Archaea > Thermoproteota > Nitrososphaeria > Nitrososphaerales > Nitrosopumilaceae > Nitrosarchaeum. The sequence continues at coordinate 67,455 of JAICOU010000001.1, read as the reverse complement.
TTATAGGATATAGTGCACCAAGAACTACGATTCTTAACACATCACTAATTTGTCTTGGGATTCCTCCTATCCAGTTGCTAAGCAGTATTCCTGCAAAAATTGCACCCAAACCCATCCATAAAATTGGTAATGCTCCTGTAACAAATTGGCCAATTATTATTTTATCTGTAAATATTGTAAATAGATCTGAATCTTTTTCTACCAATTTCTGATCAACTGAGTTAATTCCAGCTGGAACTGATGATAAAATCAACAAAATACCTGCAACCATTGTAAATATTCTGATAAATCCCATCGGTGTAGGTTTTGTCAAATTAGCCCATGCTCTATCTATATCAAAAGCTCTAATTAAAAACGCTGCACCTAAAATACTTACTAACACTGCAAATATTTCTGCAGTGTATCCAAAAATTGTTGCAATTCCACCAATCAACAAAAGTATCCCTGGAACTCCCAAGAAAAATTTAGAATATTTTGAATCATATGCTAACATTTTTAGATATTTTCCAAAAACTGCGTAAGAGTATTCGACGCTTCTACTTACTTTCATTACAACTCTTTGCACAGAAACAACTGGTAATACATTTTGAATAACTGGAATTACACTTTCATCGTCTTCTCCGTCCGATACAATCACTGCCCCATTTGCAGAAAATACTTCTAAAATTTTTTTTATTTCTATTAGAATTTTTTCATCTGCTTGTACTCCCCTTTCTTTAATGCCAGATACAATTACTACTTCAACTTGGTAGCCCTTACTTATCAGATCTTCATATGTTTTAATTGCAGAAAACATTGAATTAGAATCCGCATCTTCTGGATCTTCTAATGCTAATCTCTGTGCTGCATTAATACATGCATCTCTTCCAATAACTGGTGTAATGATGCCTGCTTTTTCACCTATATCATTATCTCTATCAACACAAATCACTAGTAATTTGTTAGCTGTGGATGCATTAACATCTTTTTCTACCTTGTCAGATCTCTGAGACATTCTTTTTTCTAACTGTTGAATTGCTTTTTAACGATTTCCAACTTTTAAAAATATTATAATTAGGTTTTGAGCCTAACTAAGGTCTTAACTCATTTGATTTATTGATTAATTCTTGTGATTCTGATCTTAATGATTCTATTTTTTGCATAATTTCAGTATCTATCTGACCTTCTTTTAACATATTTGCTGCAACTTTGGTTTCTACGATATATGCATTAAATTTTTTTAGAGCCTCCATGTAACTAATGTAACTATCTTGCCACTCTTCTGGCGGTTTAGATGTTATGAATTCACTAATTTGAGCAGTAACTTGTGTTGATGTTACTTCTGTTATTGCAATATAGTCATCGGGAGATGTTTTTTTATCTAAAAGATTCTGAAATTCTGTTTCGATAGATTCTTGTAAAACCTCATGAATTTTCTTTACTCCGTCAAGATAATTCTCATAATCTGATACAACCAAAGCAGATGGATTTTCTTGAGGTATAATCCAGAAGAGAAAACTGGCAGCTGTAATTGCTACTAAAATAATCACTGTAACTGCAATCCCCTTTTTAGATGCCATTTTGTTAGCTTAGAATTAGGGTGTTTATAACTGGTAAACCTTTCAAAATATAGTCTCTTATTGAATAAATGTTAAAAAAAATCAATACAAACACAATTCTTATTAGAAATATTAAAAAAATCACAATATTCATTGAAATTTTTTATAATACTTCCTTTTTGATACATCAAAAAATTTACACACATCTAGTCTATAGTTAAATAATTTTCACAGGCTCTTCCTAAATACCACCAAGTACGACATTTTCTAGAATGGTAGAAGCATATTGCGTAAAATGCAGAGCTAAAAGGGAAGTCAAAGATCCCAAAGAAACTAAACTAAAGAATGGACGTCCTGCTGTAAAAGGCACATGTCCTAAATGTGGAACTAATGTCTTCCGAATAGGAAAGATGTAGGTCAACAAATCCACACGATTTCTCTTTTTCAAAAACCAATATAGGGTACAGTATACACAATTTTTCAGTGACCAAATCCGATTATGAACATCTCCTTAAGAGAATTCAGGATAAATTAGGCGATACTAAAAAAGCGTCTACTGCTAGATTTGAACTTCCAGTAGTCGATGTGATGTGGGAAGGCCAAAAAACTTTTCTGCGTAATTTCTCAGAATTTCCAAAAGTTCTTCGTCGAGATCCTGATAAAGTTCTCCAATATCTCTCTAAAGAATTTGCAGTTCCAGCTGAGCGCTTAGGTGATAAGGCAATGTTTGTTGGAAGAAGAGCACCTGATGACTTTACTCGTCTTTTTCAAATTTATGTTAAAGACTATGTGGAATGTCATACTTGTAAAAGTCCTGATACAAAGATTTTAAAAGAAAACCGAATCTCTTTTTTGATTTGTGAAGCATGCGGTGCTAAATCTACTCTAAAAGGTAAATATGCATAATGCAATTCTCAGTTAAAACTACTGAATATCAAAAAAATTTAATGCTTAATATTTGTGATGCAGATCTTCTTGGAAAAAATATAACTCAAAATGAATTAACTGTGACAATAAGTAAGAGCTATTACGGTGATCACATAATTGAAAAAGATGAAGCTAAAAAACTACTTGAAAATTCATCGATAATTAATATGGTTGGAAAAAATACAATATCTCTTTCATTAGAACTTGGAATCGGTTCTGAAAATGGAGTAAAAAAAATTTCTGGAGTGCCTTTTTTGATTGTTTTTAAAATGTAATGCATTTAAATTACAAATAAAGAAATAATTATATTGATTACATAAAAATATCACTTTCTAACAACACAATAAAGGAAATCTCTTTTATCTAGTATCTACAATAACATTCATTGTCCGATGATATAATGTCCGATGATTTGTTGTATGATGATTTAAGTAGAAAATTAGAATCAAAAGTTGATAATAAATTAATTTTTAAATCTAAAAGAGGAGGTCTGGAAGATGGATTCAAAAAAGGCAAGGTGATTAATGAAGTTCTAGATAAGCCTACTGTAATGACACTTTACAAGATGATCACAGATCATATAATTGCATATGTTAATGGTCCTGTAAGTGCAGGAAAAGAATCTGTTCTTTTCTGGGCTGTTGATGAAAAAAATATTGATGTCGCATTAAAAATTTACTTGATAAGCACTTCAAATTTTAAAAAACGAGAACAATACATAACAGGAGATCCACGATTTTCAAAATTGAAAAGAGGTACAAAAAATCTTATTTATCTATGGGCAAAAAAAGAGTATAGAAATTTATCGCAGTGCTATAAGTGTGGAATTCCTGTCCCAAGACCTCTTTATCTAACAAATAATGTGCTTGCCTTAGACTTTATTGGTGAAAATGGCTCACCAGCAAAGATTTTGCTTGAATCTGAAGTTGATGAAAATGATTATGTTCAAGCAATCTCAATAATTACACGGCTCTATCAAAAAGCCAAACTAGTTCATGGGGACTATTCTGAATATAATATTTTTAAAACTCCTAAAGGATTGGTTCTTTTTGATCTTGGCTCTGCAGTTGATCTGAGACACCCTAATGCTCATGAATTTCTTAAAAGAGACATTAATAATATAACTAAATTCTTTTCTAAAAGGGGAATTTCTGTTGAAGATCCAACTAAATTATTTGAGGATATTACAAGATGAGCTTTGAAAAAATACTTCGAATTCCAAATGAACGAATAGCTGTACTGATTGGCAAGTCTGGAAATGTAAAATCAAAGATTGAACAACTTTGCTATGTTACTTTAGATATCGATGGTGAAACTGGTGAAGTTTTTATTAAATCTAATGGTAATGTTGAAAACATTCAACCTTTCAAAGCTATGGAGATTGTTACCGCAATAGGTAGAGGATTTTCTCCTGAAAATGCAATGAGTTTACTAAAGGGTGAAAATGCATTACATGTGATAGATTTGAGAGAGTTTGCAGGAAAATCAAATACAAATATTGAAAGGATAAAAGGGAGAATTATAGGAGAAGGTGGTAAGGCAAGAAAAAATATGGAAAATCTAACTGGAACACACATCTCTGTTTATGGGAAGACTGTTTCAATAATCGGTGATACTAGTAAACTAAGATTGGTTGTTGATGCAATATCATCAATATCAAATGGTAGCATCCATGGTGCAGTTTACAACAAATTAGAAGCAGCAAACAGAAAAAATAAACAAGAAAAAATGCAATTATGGGAAAACCAAGATGTCTTCTATTAAAGAAAAATTTAATCAAATCTCCCCAAGTGAGTTTTTTTATAGAAATAGGGATTTAGCTGGATTTAGTAATCCTACTAGATCACTGTATACTGCGGTAAGGGAGTTTGTAGAGAATTCTTTAGATGCATGTGATCAAAAAGGAATTTTTCCCGATGTTCATCTTTCAATCAAGGCAGTTGATCCAGATGCCCCAGATCCTAAACCTTACATTTTAACTGTCAAGGACAATGGTCCTGGAATAGAGTCAAAACACGTTCCATTAGCATTTGGAACTGTACTTTATGGTTCTAAATTTGGATTAAAACAGGCACGAGGAATGTTTGGTCTGGGAGCTACCATGGCCATTCTGTATGGTCAGATCACTACAAACAAACCCGTTTATGTTAAAAGTTCAACTGATGGAAAAATTCAAGACGAATTTGAATTGTTATTAGATATTCAAAAAAATAAGCCTGTGATTTTAAAACACAATACTAAAGAAGTAACAAAAAGAGGTCTTTCTGTTAGTATTTGTCTGGAGGGTGATTATGCAAAAGCAGGTTCAAAAATTAAAGATTATGTTTATGAAACATCCTTGATTACCCCATACGCAACAATAACTTTTGATGATCCTAAAGGAGAAAAATTCCATTATTCCAAAATTGTAAATGATATGCCACCTGCACCCACAATAATTAGACCTCATGCACATGGTATTGATGTTGAAACAATTAGACGTATGATGGTCGAATCTCAATTTGAAATTCCAAACATTGATGATGCTATGGTTGAAAAAGTTAGAAAAGATTTAGGATTGGCAAAAAACAATCTTGCATTCACTGGAATAATGGATAAAGCAAAAAAACGCTGGAAGACTCTTTCTAAACCTGTAAGAGTTGTAATTGCTTTGATGTCTTTTCTTAAAATGGATTTTGACAAACTAAATAAAATACGAATTGAAGATATTGATGTACCAAATAAAAAATTGTATTATTGGGATTTTGGTGACTCTCAATCTAAATCTGTAGATATGGATCCTGAAAGTCAATACTATAAACAATTAACTGGCACTGTACAAGGAGAAACACTAACTACATTTTTGACAAAAAGATTCCAAAGAATAGGACCGTCAACCGCTGTTAAATTTGCAGAATTTGCAGGTTTCAAACCAGAAAAACGAATGGGATCTATGACTAATGAAGAATTAGTAAAACTAAGTGATTCGCTACAAAAATTTGAAGATTTTCTTTCACCAGACCCAAGTTGTCTGGCACCACTAGGGGAAGAACCACTTGAAAAAGGAATAAAAAAATTCTTTAAACCTGATTTCTGTGCAGTGATTCAACGCCCAGCTTCTGCCTATTCTGGGTTTCCATTTATTGTAGAGATGGGTATTGCATATGGTGGCGAAATACGTCCAGGCGGTCCGCATGTTTATCGATATGCCAATAGAATTCCATTACTTTATGATGAGGGAAGTGATGTCGTTCTAAAAGTGGTAAATGATACTGATTGGAGTAGGTATAAAGTCAAAGGTGATCCACCATTTGTTATAGTCACTCATATCTGTTCTACTAGAATACCTTACAAGACAGTTGGAAAAGAAAATGTGGCAGATAGACAAGAAATAGAACGTGAATTAAGATTAGGACTCCAGTTTCTGTCTAGAAAACTTGCAGCGTACATGTCTAAGCGTGGTCAAGCTGAGATGGCAAAAAAGAGAGCAAATCTATATGCAAAATATCTTCCATTAATTGCACAGTTCTGTACAGAACTTGCTGGAAAGACTAAAGAACCAAATTATAAGAAATTGTTAGAAGAGGAGATAATAGTTGACGACAAACAAATCTAAAGATCGTAAGCAAAAAGCAATTGAAAAACAGCAGAATATAATAGATGCACTAAAAGATCACGGTGCTAAAGTTTACGGTGATTTAGATAATGGACAATTTCCAAAATTTTCAATTCCTAGCAGATCTGTCAGTAATATAGTCTATGACAAAAAACTACGACAATATATTTTAGGAAACTCTGCTGCACTTAGAAGTTCAAGAAATTCTTCTCAATTAAGATCATTTACTCAATTAATGTGGTTAGCATTTTTTGCCAATAGACTAACCCAAGAAAAAAAATCATCTACATTAAGAGACGTCTATTATTCATCCCAAGCATTCGCAATTGAATTTGAAGACCAATCTGAGTCTGATAATATCATTGTTGATTTGGAAGCTGTATTATCAAAACCACGTGAAGATTTTCATATATTTCCAGAAGAGAGAAGTTCAATTTTTGGAGATTTGAACATAGAGTATACCATTCCTGGCTATGAAGGTAAAAGGATGAATCTTTCTAATCATCCTGATGGATATGCAATAGGTCCTAGCTTGACTACTGCAGAATTAGTAGACACAAGTGCTGAAATTGTAATTGCTATTGAGAAAGGTGGTCTATTCACAAGATTTGTAGAAGAACAAGTTGATAAAAAGTTCAAATCTATTATAATTAATACTGGAGGACAAGCTCCTCGTTCTACTAGAACTCTTTTAAAAAGATTACATGATGAAATGGGTTTACCTGTAATTGTTCTCACAGATGGTGATGTGTATGGAGAACATATTGCAATGGTAATAAAATCTGGATCTGCAAATGCTGCACATCTAAGAGAACTTACAGTTCCTGATGCAAAATGGGTAGGTGTATGGGCTACTGACATTGAAAAATTTAAGCTGCCAACAATTCCTATGACTGAATCTGACATTAAACGATGTTACGATCTACAAAGTGATCCTAGATATCAAGAAGGTATATGGAAAAAAGAATTAGATGTATTTCTTAAAATTAAAAGAAAAGCTGAGTTAGAAGCATTTTCAAAATATGGACTGACAAATATTACTGATAAATATCTTCCACAAAAATTAGAACTTGCAAAAAGTCTATAATTATTTTATTCTTAGTGTAAGTACACCGTTTCTATATTTAAAATCGACAATTTTCATTTCATTTGAACCCTCTATTGGAACTTCTTTTGAAAAACCCATAGAACCACGAATATACAAAATACCGTCAATTAATCTGACTGCTATCTTGTCTTCTGGTCCTGGAACTTCAGCTACAAAGACAAAATCGCCTTCTCCTTTGATAAGATCATAAACCCAATTTTTTGTCTCTTGCTCTCTTGCATTGTATACCGGTTTTTGTTCTTTAGTCATTTTCTTGAGAACATGAACCCAATAAAACATTGTAATTGCAGCAGCTCCAATTAGAATAAAGCTGACAAATCCTGATCCTGATCTTTGAGTCATTATGTAAATAATTCCCAGAAATAAAATTACCATAATTGGAATTACAAAGTTTAATGACTGTTCATTTGAATATGTTCCCTTGTAACTTGCCAAGTAGTTCAATTTGACTTTGACCAAATATAAAGTATCTTTGGTTTTTATTACCATTTTTTTGAAATTCATCTAAATGCCTAGTGATAATAAAACTGGTAAATTGACTATGAAAGATATTATTTTGAAAGGCTCAATTATTGCAGTAATTGTAACTATTCCATCTATTGTATCTTTTATGGTCATTTGGATGATTCTTGATGATTTGATACAGGCTGCAATCATAGGCGCTGTGGTTCATTTTATTGCAATGGGGTTTTCACTGAAAATATCAAAGAAATTCTTGGTGAAAAGAGATTCATAATCCTTTATTTGACTAGATTTTATTTTAAAAATAATGGATATTTCAAGAGTTGAAAAGGATCTAATTTCAGAAATAAAATTAGAACCACTACAAGCAAAAGTATTTCTTTTAATCACATGTCATGGGAAAATGTCTCCTCTTACAATTGCAGAAAAACTAAAAATTTCAATTGATGATGCTTTGAATACTGCCAAGGCACTTATGACATTGGGTGCTTTCATAGATATTTCTGCAACTGAGTTTGAGGCCATGCATCCTCGATTTACTGCTGTAAACATGTATAGAAAATTATGTGAGCGAGAAAATATTGAATTTAAACGAAATAAAATTGTCGATAATATAGGAGTAATTCTAGAAAAATCCTATGATGATGCAAGAACTAAATAATCCTAATGTTTGGTGAACAACATTGAATACTGATACCGAATCATGCAAACATCAACCTGTGTATTTTGGAGTAGTTAACATCAACATAGGTGAGAGAACTATAGGTTCAGTTGATGTCTGGCGATGTGGTGCATGTAAAAAACGATTTTGTGAGGAAAAACAATTAGGAATAGAAGAGTTGGCAGATTTGGTAGGAATGCCGAAAATTGATCCAGATGCAAAATGGGGCGTCACTGTGTGTAAATTACAACAAGGAAAATACAGATGGAAATTAGTTAGACTGAAAGAAAATTCTGAAATTAAACATGAGTGTTTAGATGAACAAATTATTTCTCTTAAAGTAAAAAATTTCAAAGTTGAAGATGATCAACACTGGAGCTTTTTGATAGATGATAATGTTAACAAGGCTGTAGAAATTTAACTTAAATGAATCTTAAAGTTCACATTAATAATGTTCATGGGAGCCAGATGGCTGCAAAAATTACTGGTACTTTTACCATTGATGAGCACTCTTTTCGGTTTAATGCAATTGCATTTGGACGAATAGGTGGTCAAAATATAGGTGCAAAAATTTCCAAAATCACAGAAAAAGAACTAGAAAAACTCGGCTATAATATTGATGAAGTGATAACTTCATTACAATCTAGTCTTCTTCAAGGTGATCTTACTTTGCCTGAAGGACTCAAAAGAGAATCTTTTGTTGATGATTAGAATTCTGCTTCTTCTAAAGCCTTTGCACACGAGCAACTTCTTGTTTTTGGAATTTGATTAATTAAATCTGTAAGAATTTTCTTAGTTCTTTCTACATTTTTTGATAATGTCTCCAAAACTTCTTTGGCAGTAACTGGTTTTTCTGCCCATACATCATAGTCTGTTACTGTTGAAATTGATGCATAACACATTTGAGCTTCTCTTGCAAGTTGACATTCTGGAACCAGTGTCATTCCAATAATGCTTGCTCCAGTAGTTCTGTAAAATTTTGATTCTGCTTTGGTAGAAAACCTTGGACCTTCAATGCAAACATATGTGCAATCTTTATGAATGTGGATATTTTGTTCCTTTGCAACTTTTAGAATTGATGATTGCAGTTCAGGACAAAATGGGTCTGCTACAGAAATATGGATGACTCTGCCATTATCTGAAAATGAGCCCTTTCTCGATTTGGTGAAATCTAAAAACTGTGTTGGTAATGCAAAATGTCCAGGCTCTATCTCCTCTTTCAAACTTCCAACCGCAGACGGTGCAATTATTCTTGTGATGCCTAATTCTTTGAATGCCCAAATATTGGCCTTGTAATTTATCAAGTGTGGTGGAATTGTATGTTTTTTACCGTGTCTTGGTAAAAATGCAATTTTTCTTCCTTTGAAAATTCCAACAGTGATTGAATCTGATGGTTTTCCAAACGGTGTGTCTATTGCAATTTCTTTGGCATTTTCAAGTATTCCTGAATCATAAATACCAGTTCCACCAAAAATTCCAATTTCTACGTCTTTTTCCATTAGTATTTGACCAATGATTTACAGTTGTATTGACTGATTCCTTTCATTCCATTTAGTTCAGTTAATTCTATTATGAATGCAAATCCTGTGATTTTTCCACCCGCTTTTTCTATTAATTTTGCAGATGCTTTTGCTGTTCCTCCAGTTGCAAGTAAATCATCACAAATTAGAATTTTCTGTCCTTTGCTGATTATGTCTTTTTGAATTTCAATTGTATCTTGACCATATTCAATTTTATATGATAGTTTAGTAGTCTTACCTGGTAGTTTTCCTGATTTTCTAATCATGATCATTCCTTTATTGTATCTAGTAGCTAGTATGCAAGCCAGTAAGAATCCTCTAGATTCTATGCCTGCAAATAAATCCACATCTTTTGGATGAAAGTATTTTGTAAATTCATCTGCAATAAATGATAATGCTGATGGATCTTTCAATATGGGGCTGAAATCTCGAAATAATATTCCTTTTTTAGGGAAATTTGGAAATTCTAATATTTTTTCTTTAAGATTCATATTTTGAATTTAAAATAGGTGGAATAAAATTGTTTGAAATTATTTTATATCAAAAGTTGTTTCAGCAGTATTTTGTGCATCTTTTACTTTGATAGTATATGTTCCTGGTTCTGTACCTTTTGGAATAAACCATGGTTGTTTGACTTCTCCATTATTCGAAGCAGGAAATGATGGTAATGTCACTAATACATTGCCATCTGATGCTATGATTTCAATTTGTACCGATTGAATCGCATTTACCACTTTAATGTCGATACTTTTTCCAAATCCTGGAATTTCCATACCTTGACTCACAGTAACCGCAAGTCCTTCCTCTAGAGACGTTATTACTTCGATCTTACTTTCATCAAAATTTGAGCCACTTTGTGCTTTAATTGTCCAAATGCCTGGCTTTGCTTTAGAAGGCATTCTCAACTCTCCGCCTTTGATATTTCCCTCTTTATCTGAAAATATTTCTTTTGTTTTCCATACATATCCTTCAGGGTCGATTAATTCCAATGTTAAAAGTACATTTGAATTTGTTTTTCCTAAGACTAAAATTGCGTCTCCTGGTCTATATTCTAATTTTGTACTGCTGATTTTAATTTCACCAGAACCTACTTGTAATCCAACTGTGAATATTTCAGAACTTTTGGAAGCTCCTTTATTGACAACAGCAGTGTATACTCCAGATGAATATCCATTTAAATCTAAACTGTATGTTTTTCTTCCATCTGGTTGCAGTGTGATTGGAATTACACTGCTACCATCTGAAAATATTTTTGCTTTACCTGATGGATCTACAATTAACATGCTTAGTTTATCTGAAGGCTTTCCCGTTAATGATATGACTACAGTTTCTGTAGGTCTATAATTTAATTTATCAAATTCCATGTTTATTGGTATTGAAGGAATTTCTCCTAATCCCGCAAAAATAAATTCTTTCTTCCCTTCCTGTACAGCTATCAATGTCCACGTACCCTCTTTGTCTACATTTGCTGTTGTTGGATATTCAAATTCAACAATTCCTGATTCATCAACTTGAATTATGTCTGAAAATTTTTCAGCTCCTAGTGGATCTTCTAGAATTATCTCTAATGATTTGTTTGGTAATGCAGTACCATTAAATTTTATTGTCTCCCCTGGATTAAATTTCAAAGCAGTTGGTGTTAAGATAATGACTTTGGATGATTCTAAAATCCAAGACGCTGAAATTTCATCTTTACCGTCGGAAATCACCGCATTATATCTTCCAAATAGTGCATCCACAGGTACTATGATTGGCTCTTCTATTTTCCAATCTCCTTTAGAATCTACTTTTGCAGTTCTTGTGCTGATGATTTTCCCATCTGCATCTTTGATTGATGCTGTAATGCCACTGTTAGGTTGAGCTGTACCTGAAACTTCTAAAAAGTCTCCCCTATGCATTATATCTGGAACTCCTTTGATTGTAAGTTTTATATTTTCAGTAGCCGGTATTCTTGTTTCTGCTTCTCCTATTCTTAGACTTATTTTCTTTTCATTTCCTGCTTTGTCTCTAACAGACAAATCTGCTCTTTCAGCACTTTGATCTTTTGGAATTGTTACAGTACTGACAAACCTACCACTTTCATCTGTGTTAAAAGTTCCAATTTTATCTGTGTTTATATAAAAATCAAACTGTTGTAACACTCCAAAATTATCTCCTGTAATTCTAATTGTTGATCCTGCACTGGGTTTGTCTGGAATTATTCTAAATACTGAATCAGATAAAATTCCATCACCTGAATTTTTGTCTGTTAGTTTTTCATTAGCTATTGGTTTTGGTAATTCTTTTGGACTAGTTGTTCCAATTTCTATTTGTTTTTCATTTTTATCAAGTGCTTTCCAATTTATTCCTGGATTTGTTTTATCTGTCTTGATTCCAATTTTTATAGACTCACCTGGTTTGACAGATTCTGAAGATGTGAATACTATTACCCCTTGAGGTGTTTTCTCACCAGTCCAACCACTTTCTGTTTTAAATGATTTAAAATTAATATTGTTACCTAACCAAATTCTAAATGAATTTACATCTTCATTTCCACTGTTTGTAAATTCAATAATGGTAGTTTCTTCAAATGAGAAACTTTTTGCCTCAATTGTTTCTGCTGCATATGCATTGATTGGAATAATTATTGCTACTGTTAAACATAACAAGACTAAGGACAGGAAAACTCCTCTAGTAGAGGACTTGTTCATGTGTTCAAGTTGCTTCATCTCTAAATTAAACCTTAAAGGCTATTTTACTGCTTTTGTATTTGTTATTAGGGTATGTTTCATTAGCAAACTTCTTTAATCTTACACTTTGGCCCTTTGAAATTTAGCCAAATCTGACTTTGTCATTACATTTTGATATTGTCGTATTCTTTCAGCAATTAATCTGTATAATGATCTAAATTGGTCTTTAGTTTTATCTGATAAGAAATCCGTCTCTTCTAAGGTAATTTTTTCACAAATATACCTAGTAATTTCTTCATTATCGAATTGACCCCAATCGTAATCTCTATGCTCTTCCCAAATTTTTCTCAAATTATCTAAAACTCCTTTCTTTTCCTTTAAAGTGACCTCTCTAGATGTGAGATTTGAATAACCTTCTTTTCTTAATCTGATCTCATATGTTTGATTAACTGCATGAAGGTAATCTTCTAGGACAATATAGTCCTCAATTGACTCTAAATTCTTCCCATCTCTCTCAAAAAATATTGTCTGAATTGGTGAGAATTCATTTGATACTAACTGAGCTGAAATCTGTTTAGATTCATCTGAATTGTCTAATAAAATAAATGTCTTATATCCATGATTTCTGTAAAAAATTGCTAGAGGTAATACGGAATTTTTGTTGTATGCAGCTACAACATTTAGTGGATTCATTGAAATATTTGGATCCTGTAAAAATTTATCAAAAGCATTTAGATACATTGCATCTGACATTGTTTCTACAATAATCACTGGTCTAGAATTAGTTCCAATTTCTCTATCCACAATCGACTCAACTAATCCTCTTGATAAACCGTATAGTATCGGTGTTAATGTTTTATCATCTGCATTCCAGTAATCATAAAAAATTTTACTGAGATGTTTTCTTTTATCTAATTCTACTACTAGTAGGTTTCCAGGTGTATAATCAAAAATCATGAATGGTGAATGAGTAGCATACAAAACCTGATTTGAACCTGCTAAGCTCTTCAATAAATCTGAAATTCCTCTTTGTTGTGTTGGGTGAAGATTTCTTGCAGGTTCATCTAGAAGTAATATCGCTTCTTTTAATTCAGCTCTTTGTGTTTCTGCTGCAAAGTTTACAATAAAAGAAAATGTCCATTTGAAACCCTCAGCTCTTCTATTTAGCAAGCCTGTATTGGTTACTGTTCCATCACGATGTACATCAGAAATTACAACACTCATGATGTTTCCTGGATTATATCTCAAATCAACATGGATTGGATCTCCTTTCCATGCAGGATTTAGTTTCTTAGTTAGTCTGTTGCTTGCAGTATTGAGTAGTTTAATGCATTTTGATGGAGTTCCTTTAACCTCATCTAACGCTTTAATGTCTAATTCTGCTAAATAGAAAAGATTTCTTACCGTTTCAGCCTTGTCGAATTCCTCAACAAATTCTATCGAGCTCATTTGCTCTCCTTTTTCCTCTCGAAGATATTCATTTAGATTGATGTTGCCGTAGATTTTTTTGTAGTCTGAAAAATATACAAAACGAGGATGTAATTCCGCTGCAATAAAATTCTCTAAAGCTGATTTTTCACTCTCTCCACTAAGAAGTTTAGAGAACTGATTTTCAGGACTTTCATAGATTTTTTCCCACTCTTCAATAACTTTCGGTTCTTGTACGGCTATTACGTGAAATTGATTACTAAATTCCGCCATTCCACTATCGAATACTTCCTGATTTTTTGGCGCAGGACCTTCAAACAATTTTGTATCTATTTGAATTCTAAGATGATTTGGTATGGTGTCTAAAAAACTCAATATTTGATTTGAAAAATTCTCCCAAGAGTTTAATTCCCTATTTTTCTCCTCGCTAATCTGAATATCTTCAAATTCATATTGCACTTTTAATTTTTTATTCGTTCTAAATAATTTTATTTTCCTCATTTCAGGTAAGCCTGGAAATGATTGTTTGAGTAATCTGATTTCATCTGGATTTAATTCAAATTCTCCCTCAGCTAGTTTGATTTCTCCTTTGAGTTCTTCTGATAATTCATCACAAAGATCTAATTCTGAAACTTTTTCATCTCTGTTCAATAAAGTTAGTGCTTGTAGAATTGTTGTTTTTCCACTTTCATTTCTTCCAACAAAAGCTGCTAAATCCCCTACTGTAATTTCACCGGAATCATGAATGCAACGATATGCTCTAACTCTAAATTTTCTAAGTCGCATCTAGCAATATTTAGTCGGCTCCGATTTAACTCATTCGTCAAATTCATCATAAGTATTGAAATTTTGCTAAATAGATATAAGGGAATTGCAGATGAAAAAACGAAATGGCAACTAGATTAGCATATGTTGTATTTATTTTGCCTATTGTACTTTCAATTGCCTTTGGTTCTGTAGTTATGGCAGATGTTCTTCAATCATCTGACCGAGAGCTGAACATGTGGCGTGTTGGCCCAACAACCCTGATTAATGATAAATCTATTCAGATAATTGGATTGGAAAAACAATATCTTGCTTCTACTCCAATTGAAATACAAGTAAATGTTGATGATCCTTTTTTTGATTGTGGCGATCTTTATGTCACAATTTACTCTGGAAAAAACACTGTAATCACACAAAGTGGATTTTTTAAACAATGTTTTAATGAAAATAATGTTCTTTTGCCTATAGGTGATGAGTTTTCTGAAATAATAGATACTCCTGGTCAATATGAGTTAGTCGTGAAAATGAACGATCAGAATCAAAAGAGTAGTATAACTGCAAGTGGACAATTTACTATTAAATAGGAATGAAATTATGTATGGTTAGGAGTTATATTAAAAATTAAGGTGATTTGATGACAAAGAAAAAAGATAAACTATCTATAGATACAGTAAAAAAAGAAGTACCTAAAGAAAAGAAATTAGTAAAAAAAGAAGTACCTAAAGAAAAGAAATTAGTAAAAAAAGAAGTACCTAAAGAAAAGAAATTAGCAAAAAAAGAAGTACCTAAAGAAAAGAAATTAGCAAAAAAAGAAGTACCTAAAGAAAAGAAATTAGCAAAAAAAGAAGTACCTTCTAAAGAAAAGAAATTAACAAAAAAAGTATTACCTAAAGAAAAGAAACTAACTAAGAAAGAACTAGAAGAAATCAAAAAAGAAGCTGAAAAAACATTAGAAGAAGAGTTAGAAGAACAATTAACAGATGAAGAGATTGAAAATTTTCAAATTGAAAAAGTTGACATGGAAAGACTCACAAATAAAATCTGTGATGTTTTAGCTGAACGTGAATCTGACGGAATGTTTCAAAGTGAATTATGGAAAAAACTTAAACTTACAAGTAGAGATGGTTCTAGACTTGCATTAAAATTAGAAAGAATGGGAACTATTTACAGAGAAAAAATTCTAGATAAAGGTCGTTGGACGTATAAATTAATTCTAAAGAAAACCCCCATTAGCACTCTATCAATTGAGAATGCTCCTTGCCTTGTTTGTCCCGTGGAACAAAAATGTTCGCTAGAAGGAGAAATCAGTCCTCGTAATTGTCAATTTATTGAAGACTGGGTACTTGCTGACATGAAAAAACCTGCGAAAGTCAAATGAAGCTCATAGATGCGCGACGAGATCAATATCGAAAATTAGCTCATGAACAAGGATTTCGAAGTAGGGCTGCATACAAACTCAAACAACTAAATCAATCTTATCGTATTATTGGACCTGGATTTTATGTTCTTGATTTAGGATGTGCGCCTGGAGGTTGGACTCAAATGGCAGTCAAATTGGTAGGTAACAAAGGTAAGGTTATGGGTATTGACACATCATATGTGGAGGAAATTCCTGGTGCTCATATTATTAGAGAAAATATTGAAAATGAATTTGTAGTTGATGAAATTTTATCTTATTTTGAAAGAAAGGTTAATGCTGTAATATGTGATCTTTCACCACAAGTTACTGGAAACTGGTCTGTTGATCATGCAATACAAGTCTCATTGAATTATGAATGTGCAAAAATAATGGACAAAGTTTTAATGCATAAAGGAAATGCAATTTTCAAAGTTTTTGATGGGGAGTACTCTATGGAGTTTAAAGACTATATTAAAAAGAAATTCTCAAGAATAAATCTCACAAAACCTGAAGCAAGTAGAAAACAAAGTAGTGAATTATACTATGTCTGTTTGGGATTTACTGGTTAATCTGAGAAGATTTTGATTATTTCATTTATGTTGGCATTTGTCCTAAAACCAGTGGGGCAAAATGATGTAGGGCTAGCCAAATAACCGTTTTTTTGTAAATTTTTTATTGCATCTTCTAATTTTGGTGGGGATGATTTCATTTTTGATGCAATTTCATCTAGTGTAAAGTAAATTCCAGGCATCTCAGATTCTGCAAGACATTTTTGTAATGTTTTTTCACAAACTTTGTCTACTGATAACTCTGGTATTTTTAAAATCATACTTTCTACAAATTCTTTATCAAAAATTTTATCAATCCATAATGGCCCCCCAACGCTTATTTTTGATTTACACAGTTCACATTGATTATTTTGTTCAAGTACTATTTTTCTATGACCACAGTTTTTACAATGTAAGATGTATCCTATGTTTTCTTTTTGATCCTGTCGAATAAGAACTCGTACATATGTTCTGTAATAGTGCATATTACTTTCTGCAAATAGTGGAATAATCTCCACACCCATTCTCCCTGCAACCATTCTGAGACATCCTAAAATTAATCGAATTGCCATCTCATTACCGTATTCAACTCTTATTGGAATTCCACCGTACTTTCTCTTGCATGCATTTTGATAAAGCCCATTTAACACTTGAAGATCAGTAGCTGTTGTAGAAAGCATTCCACCATGCATAGTAGCCCTTATTCCACAATCAAAAAATTGCGATGATGAGCCAAACGGGTCTATATCTATAATTGAGCCTCTTTCTCCTTTTGTAGAATATTTACTAAGAAATCTACATACTTCCATTTCAGAATATTCTATATTTTTTAAATTGTTTAGTTGTGCTGAATATTCTGCTAATCTTAATGCTGTTGGATTTAGATCATTAATTACTACCTTGTCTACTTGCAATTCATTTGCAACTCGTAATCCTCTTATGCCCACACCTGACAATCCCTCCAAAAATATTTTTGGTCCTGCAAAATTTTTCAGAAAAGCTCCGTATGCAATTATTGAGTAATCTCTATTCAATCTTGCTTTTGGATTAAAAAATGCTGGTTCTTTTGGTGGAACTTTATCTGTAATTGATTTTTTTGGAACTAATACTTTTGTCTGTCCTTCTGTAATTTCCTCAAATGTTTCATCTGGAATTTGCAATTGTTATTCTGTATTTGCTTAACCTATAATGGTTTAATACATGTGTTCTAAGATAGAATCCGTGCAAATTTGTGGAGTGGATGATGCTGGACGTGGTTCCATGTTGGGGCCCCTTGTAATCGCTGGAATATCTTTGAACAAAACTAATATTCGTAAACTGTCATTGATGGGTGTAAAAGATTCAAAGCAATTAACTCCAAAGTCACGAGAGGAACTTTATAAAAAAATAATCACACTAGTGGATGATTACTATGTTGCAAAAATTTCTCCAAAATCCATTGATGTCAGTGTTAAGAAGCATGGTCTTAATCACCTAGAGGCTAAATATATGGCAAAAGTTATCGTAAAATTAAATCCTGATACATCATATGTAGATTCATGTGATGTTAATCCGCAGAGATTTGGAAAAGAAATTGCAAAATTGTCAAATAACAAAAACATACGATCATATCATCATGCCGACAGTAGATTTGTTGTAGTTTCAGCTGCATCAATAATTGCCAAAGTTACTAGAGATAGAGCAATAGACAAACTTAGAAAAAACCACGATTTAGGAAGTGGATATCCATCTGATTCTAAAACCATTAATTTTGTTAAATCCTATTATGACGCCCACCATATCCTTCCCATTTTCGTGCGTAAAAGTTGGAAACCCACCCAAAAAATATTGAACAAAAAATCAATTTAGGAACTTTGCAATTACCATTGCATGATCTTTATCATATGGATGAAGATCTATTACTTGCAGAATTTCAAAATGTATCTTCATTTTTTCTATTTCTTCTTCTATGATTCTTTTTGGTGATTTTGTAACATCAATACTTCTTGTTTTTATTACTAAAAAGAAATAACCATCTTTTTTGAGGTACATCTTACAGTTTTCTATCGCAATATTTGTTTGATCAGGTTGTGCTATGTCTACATACACTACATCCACTTTGCCAAATACTGAAAAATACTCTTTTGGTTTTCTTGCATCTTGTAAAATCGGCATTATGTTTGATCTATGTGATGCAACTCTGTCCAAAAAATCTCTGGCTACTCTACTTGCATGCTCCACTCCAAAAATTACTCCTGTTGGTCCAACAATATCTGAAATATGGCTAACAGTTGTACCAGTTGATACGCCTAGATACAATACAGTTGATTTGTTTTTAAATGGAAATATTTCTAATCCATTCATTATTGCTGCAGCTAATTTACTCCTAAATGGATCCCATAATCTGTATTCTACACCTTTTTTTGTAATTAATTTTTCTTTGTATACTTGATTTCCTATAACTAAATTTTCAGTGGCAAGTTTTTTTTCACCATCTGAATTTATCCAAAAAAATTCATGATTATCTTCTTTCAAACTTTGTTCTCTTTTTGTTTTTATTTACTTTAGAATCTGTTCTTTCTCTGTAGTTTTTATTCTCTCTTTTAGGCTCTCTGCTTTCTCTCCTTTTGGGTCCTCCACCTTCTCTTCTAGAATCACTACCCTCTCTTCTTCTGAAATCTCCACCTTCTCTTCTTCTAGATTCTCCGCCCTCACGTCTGAATAATTCAGGTTTTCTAGTTTCTCTTTCAGTAGGGTTTTCGTATTTTTTACTAATTTCGTTTACCCTAACGTTAAGTTTTTCTAGTAAAGTTTTGTTGATACCTTCTCCATACACATCGACTCTTGCAGCTATGACTGCCTTTGCAGCAATTGCTCTTGCAATTTTTCCTCTCTGCCATCTAGGTGCAGCATGAACCATTGCATGCTGGAACAATAATCCGTGTTTTGGTGGTTGAGCGCCTGTCTTCAATGATCTAAAGAGTGCTTTTTCTGCACCTATTACCTGAATAGTACTTGCAGGCATTGACGCTAGTTTTTTTAGACTTCCAGCTCTTCCTAGTATTCTTGCACCTACTGCAGCTCCAAGAATAGCTGCAAGATTTGGTGCAACAATTTGCATTTCTGATTCAACATGATCTTCTAATTTTTTTCGTAAATCATGAAAATCTAGAATTTGTTTTGCAATGGATTGTACAATTGATAAATTAACATCTGAAATATCTCCACCTCTACTTTTTGATGCAAGCAAAGAAATCATTTCTGCTTTTGAATCTGGAAATCCTGCTTCTTCATACACTTTTTTTGTTAATGATTCTCTTTTTCCAGCCAAAACAATTTGTGCATAACCATTAATGCTGTCTATTATGTTGTCTAATTCTGGGAAATGCAATCCGTACCATTCTCGCAATCTTGAGCTAAGTCCATTGGCAATTTTGTCAATCTCATCCAATGAATTTATTGCCTGAATAATATGAAGATCTGGACTCTCTGAAACTTCTGTTACTTTTGATGATGATAATCCCATTGCAAATTCTCTTAATTTAGATAATACGCCAGGTATACTTTCTGCAAATCTGGCATCAACAATTATCTGGGGTTTTGTTGCTTGGATCTTTTCTAATTCTGCTTCTTCCATCATTTGTGCATCTATGGAACTTTTTTTCAATAATGTCATCAATGATTCATCACTAACTGTGACTCCTCTTTGAAGTGGACTCAGATAATCTACAAGTTCATTTAATCTTGATTCCTTTTTTTTCACGGAAAGATAATCTCTAACTGAATCTTTGAAAGGAAATGCCTTTTCAATCTTTTCGTCTTTGAAAACTATGATTCCCAATTCTGTTAAGATTACAGAATACATGACTAGCTAATTCTAAGTCTCCTTTTAAAAAGGTACTAGAAACCTTACGAGTCAACTGTTATATTCGAAACTACGTATATCATTCAAAGTGGAGCCCAGCCTGGTTACTTCTATAGGAAAAATTCAACTAGAAAGACCTGTCATGCTAGCCTCTGGCATATTGGGCATTTCATTAGATGTATTTAATCGACTTTATCGTTCAGGTGCAGGCGCTGTTGTCAGTAAATCTCTCAGCACGGAACCGTGGGATGGATATCCAAACCCTACTATTTTTAGTGTAAATGGCGGTGGATGGATTAATGCAGTTGGATTATCAAATCCAGGTGCTCCAAATTTTGCAAAAATAATAGAATCTAACAAAGATGTTCCGATAATTGTTAGTTTGGTAGGCTCTATTCCTGAAGACTTTGAAATGATGGTGAAGCAATTTAAAAATTGTAAAGTTACTGCATACGAGTTGAATTTATCATGCCCCCATGTTGCTAAAGTAGGATTAGAAGTAGGAGATGATCCTGAACTAGTCAAGAAAATTGTTAGTACCATGAAAAATTCTACCAACGTACCAGTTATAGCTAAAGTAGGATTGGGAACAACTCATTATCTTAACACTGTAAATGCTGCAATTGATTCTGGAATCGATGCAATTACTGCAATCAATACAATCAGAGCAATGGCAATTGATGTTGAAACTCAAAGGCCTATCTTGAGTAATAAGTTCGGTGGATTGTCCGGTACTCCAATCAAACCTATTGCATTACGATGTGTTTATGAAATTTCTTCTAAATACAACATTCCTATAATTGGATGTGGTGGAATATCTACATGGGAAGATGCTGTCGAATTTATTTTGGCAGGTTCTTCTGCAATTCAATTAGGAAGTGCAATTGGTGATAATTGGATACATGTTTTTAATGATATTAATCAAGGAATTCTTCAATACATGAAAAGAAAAGGTTATTCAAAAATAGATGAGATGATAGGTCTTGCAAAGAAATCATAATCATACAAAAATTTGTATAATCGAAAAAGTAATTGATGAAACTCCTACTGTTAGAACTTTGATTTTCTCTGATGATGTCATGTCTGCTGTTCTCCCAGGTCAGTTTGCAATGGTTTGGATTCCTGGAATTAATGAATTACCAATGAGTGTGATGATCTCTCAAGAATCCGGAAAAGCTGCTTTTACCGTACGAAGACACGGTTCTGCATCAACTGGATTATTCAATATTCAAGTAGGTCAACAGATTGGTGTTAGAGGTCCATATGGAAACTCTTTTGATTTAAAACAAGGAAAACTCTTGCTTGTAGGTGGCGGAACTGGTCTTGTACCCATGATGAGATTGTTGACTTTTGTTAAACCTGGTGACAATGTTACAGTTTTAATCGGTGCAAAATCAAAAAATGAAGTTTTCTTTGAGGATTTGGCAAACGCCCTATTGAAAAATAATCCACATCGTGTAATTGTTACCACTGATGATGGAACTTATGGTGAAAAAGGATTTGTTACAAGTATGGTTGAAAAACTAGTTAATGAAAATCACTTTGATGGAGTGTATACATGTGGTCCTGAAATAATGATGTACAAAACTGTACAACTAGCACATTCTAAAGGATTGTTTGTTCAAGCCAGTCTTGAACGCATGATGAAGTGCGGTGTTGGAATATGTGGAAGCTGTTGTGTAGGTGAAGACTTGGTTTGCAAAGACGGCACTGTATTTGATGGTGATCATTTACTGTCAAACAAGGAATTTGGTCATTTTCATAGAAATAAGGCTGGAATTTTAGAAAATTATTAGGTTTGACCAGCAAGGTTTAAAATAAATCATGAAATTATTGCGTTGAAGAGTATGGGTAATCCGAAAATTGTTTTAACTGCCGATCGTACTTTGATGTCTCCGTATCGTGGTTTGTCATTGGCTACATTTTTTGGATGTGCACCTGCAGTTGATCCTAATCGTGATAAAAACAGCTTTTTGTATAAAATTCTAGGAAACCAAGTAACTCCAAAGATTCTATTTGATTTTATTTGCAATTACATTCCTCATACTAATGGTGTGGCAAACTATGCTCCATATGGACTACGAAAAGTAGAAGCAGGCTTACTACGAGATGGCTTTAAACGCGAAGATGTAGTTGTTGCACATCCAGATCATATTGAACAATTTATTGGTCCTGATACCCAAGTTATTGGCACATATGAAATGGACCCATTGGGAATGGGACCTGTTACAATGACTTTCACTTATGGTAGAAAACAAACCTCATATGATGAATTTTACAACACAGAACTACACTACAGAATAAAGGCTGCAAAACAAAAAACAGGTAGTAAGGCCAAAGTCATTTCTGGCGCTTCTGGAACTTGGCAATACAATTATGATCCAGAAAAAATTGAAGAATTTGGAATCTATGCTATATTGGAAGGAGAGCTTGGAGGCATTGCACCTGAAATTGATGGGCATGCTGGTAGATTTTTCAATTATTTAATTAACGGCGATTTTGATAACATGGATCCATTCAGAAAACGTAGTGACTTTAAAGTAAACATAAAAGAATTTGAAAGAAACGGAAAAAAAATCCATGGAAGATTTGTAAATTTCTGGGATAGACCAGATCTAGATGAGATTCCAGAAATTGTAGAACCAAGTATGCATGGAATGGTTGAAGTGATGCGTGGTTGTGGAAGAGGTTGTAAATTCTGTGACGTTACATTAAGATCATTAAGATACTATTCTCCAGAAAAAGTCAAACGTGAAATTGAAGTTAACATCAAAAAAGGAGGAGCAAAATCTGCTTGGATACACAGTGATGATATTTTTGTCTATGGCATGGATCCTAGAACTGCTAAAGGAATGGAACCAAACCGAGAAGCTCTTGAAGAACTCTTTACTGCTATCATGTCTACTGGTGTAGGACACACAAACCCAACTCATGGTACTCTGGCAGGTGCAATAGCTGATGAAAAACTCATTCCAAACCTTTCAAAAATTATAAAATCCAGTCCTGATAATATGATTGGAATTCAAGCTGGTTTTGAAACTGGAAGTTTGAGATTGATTGGAAAGTATGCCGATAGAAAACTTGCTCCGTACTCTCCAAGTGAATGGCATTGGGTAGTGAAAGAGGGTGTCAAAACTTTGAATGAGGATTATTGGATTCCTGCATTTACTTTGATTATGGGTCTTGATAATGA
This sequence comes from Nitrososphaeraceae archaeon, assembly GCA_025930495.1. Taxonomy (GTDB): domain Archaea; phylum Thermoproteota; class Nitrososphaeria; order Nitrososphaerales; family Nitrosopumilaceae; genus Nitrosarchaeum. The sequence continues at coordinate 43,798 of JAICOU010000001.1, read as the reverse complement.
CGAGCAACCCGAAGATTCTTGGGATACAATTCGTCTAATTACTGAATTAGAACATGAGCAACCCGATTCAATGTTTACTGCTACAGCACTTACCTTTGTCCCAATTGGATTATTGGAAAAATCTGATTTCTTTAACATTGGAAATGAAATGACTCCTGCACAACTAGGTGTACTCTATAAAACTTGGCAACATAACTTCAAGTATGGAATTCAGAAATTCATGACCAGAACAGGTGCAAAAGGACCACAGAGATATTTCTTTAACGCAATTGCAAGATCTTTGGGCGGTATTCCTTTAGGTGCAATGGAGAGATATGCACGTCACAAGAGTAAAGAGCACGAAAAAGTTATTGAAACTATAAAGATAAAATACTGGTAATTATACAAATACATAAATTTACTATTTTGTCTTTCTAAATTATGGCAACTCACGGTTCGCTTACCAAAGCAGGTAAAGTAAGAGGACAGACTCCAAAAGTTGAAGGAAGAAAAATAGTTGGTACAAATTCTAGTCTTAGAAATAAGAGTAACTTCAAAAAACGATTTGCCTTGGGAAGATTTCCAGGACAAAACAAACCTGGACAAAGAAGAAAGAGACGTTAGCTATTACAAGTTGTTTTTACACTCATTTTATCCGACGGAGATTTGACAGAACCTTATTGACGGTTACCAACTATACCATAATTACATTCGAGGTCACATGGGATTAGACGGAAAGACGCCTGCCGAAGCATGTGGAATTACTATTCAAGGTGAGGACAAATGGAAAACCCTGATTCAGAACGCAAGCAGAAAGTAAAGAGACTCACTAGATTGGGTTTCAAGATAACTCTGATGGTTATTGATTATCTTGTTTAATTTGATTATTTATACAAGTATATGAAAGTAATAATTGATGAGTAACAAATTGATTATTGGTTCTGGCATAGGCTTTGCATTTCTAATAATCTTGACAATAGGATATTTCAATTCTTCCCCCAATTTTGGATGTGTAACAACGATACAATTTCTATATGATAAAGAAGATTATGAGAATGTAGACAGAACAATTAGAGAAGAGTTAAGAAAACATATCGCTGATCATGATTTGGTTGACTCGGTGTATACAGGATATGACGAAAATAGAATAGATTTGTCAATAATTCCCAAAGCAATATTGCATATTCCCGGAGAATATTCAGATAATTCTGAAGAAGTTAGTTTAATTAAAGAAGCACTAGAAAAAAACCCAAAAATATCTAACATATCAAAGTCTTCTAGCATTTGTATTCCAAATTGAATCCTATCAACCGAAAGGCAACAGGTATAATTTTCAACCGTCAACGCAACAGTACCTAAATCAGCAACCTAAAAGTAACACCTCAAAGAAATGCCGACAAGGTAACAGAACCCTATTTTTTATCAGATGTTTTTTCAAATTTGCATACAAAAATCCATCTTATTATTCCTGCAAAGATTAGAAATAATGAAAAAATGACAAAAAGTAACGGTCGTAATATATCTTCATCCATTCCATCTCTAATGACATTCAATAACAACAAAATTCCACCAATAAAGAGAACAACACCGATAAGAGTCAAGATGATTGCCCGTCTTTGTGATTTAGTTTTCAACATGAAATAATAATTTTATACTAGTTTAAAAAATGAGTACGGTACTACCAAATTTCCCACCCGACGACTTTTGACATCTATATTATCCGACGAAGACTTGACAGAACCCTAAAACAATAACGTTATAAAGTACTAGTACCGTACCATACAGTATGGTAGAAGATTTAAGATTAGATAGTTTGGAGGGCGTAGGTCCTGTAACTACTAGAAAATTATCCGATGCAGGAGTACACAATGTTATGGATCTTATCGTAAGAGGTCCTGTGGAAATTGCAGAAATAACTGGAATGGAAAAAGACACTGCAGAAAAAATTGTCAACAAAGCAAGACAACATCTAGTTGAAACTGGATTAATTTCCAGAGATTTTGTTACTGCAACCGAAGTCTACAAGCGCAGACAAGATATTGGTAAAATTACAACTGGTACTAATTGCCTTGACACGTTATTTGATGGTGGTGTTGAAACACAAGCTCTCACTGAAGTTTATGGCGAATTTGGTTCAGGTAAAACTCAATTTGCACATACACTCTCTGTAATGGTTCAAAAACCAAAAACAGAAGGTGGGTTAGATGGAGGTGTTTTGTATATTGACACAGAAAACACTTTCAGACCAGAAAGAATTGTGTCTATTGCACAAGCACACGAAATGGATCCTGAAAAAGTCCTTGATAGAATAATTGTAGCACGTGCATACAACAGTGCGCATCAAACATTAATTCTTGAGGAAGCAGGTCCTGTGATTGAAGAAAACAACATCAAACTAATTGTTGTAGATTCTGCAGTCGGATTGTTCCGTGCAGAGTATCTAGGTCGGGGAACATTATCAAACAGACAACAAAAACTAAATCACTTTGTTCACATGTTGTCTAGAATTGCAGAGACTTACAACTGTGCTGCAATTGCAACAAATCAAGTCATGGCATCTCCTGATGTTTTCTTTGGTGATCCAACTCGTCCAATAGGTGGAAACGTAGTTGCACATACTTCTACGTATAGAATCTACTTTAAGAAATCAGGTAAGAAACGAATCGCACGAATGGTAGACAGTCCTCATCATCCAGAAGAAGAGGTAATCTTTGCTCTAGGTGAAGCAGGAGTGATGGACCTAGAAGATGCAGAAAAAAAGACTACTAAAAAAACAACAAAAAAAGTGACTAAAAAAGAAAAGGAATCTGAGCCAGAAACTGTAGTTGAATCTGCTGAACTAGAAACGGTTCAAGCCACAGAAGATACTGATTCTAATGATTTGGAATCGCTAGAAGAGTAACTCTTCTTTCTTTTTTTATATTTTTATTATCTACATTTTGTTATTTTATTTTAGATTCAAAATTATTACAATTTGAGAACTGGTTAAATTATAATATTATAACAGTACAATAATTATTGAATATGAGAGATATCGTGAAAATACAATGACTGATCTTTATCGTTTGTTACCTGAAGAGATGGAAAAGATGGTAACTGACATGAATCATCCAAGGTATAGAGCAGATCAAATATTGTATCCACTGTATTACAAATTTCCAAAAAATATCTCTGATCTAAAACAACTACCAATTGCAATGAGAGACCAACTAATTGCAGATGGATACACGATTGGTTCTGCAGTTGAAGTTCATCGTGTTGTAAGTGAGGACGGAGACACAACAAAGTTGCTTCTTAATCTTGCTGATGGAACTCCTGTTGAAACAGTTTTGATACAATATCCGTCATCAAAAATTGGAGGTCATCCTAGATCTACTATCTGCGTTTCAACTCAGGTTGGTTGTGCAATGGGATGCATCTTTTGTGCCACTGGACAGATGGGCTTTGAGCGAAACTTGAAGGCAGAAGAGATTGTTGCACAGGTAATTCACTTTGCCAATCTACTTATGCAAAGAGGCCAACATGTAACAAACTTGGTTTTTATGGGAATGGGTGAACCGCTTGCAAACTATGATGAGACAATACGTGCAGTTAGATTACTAACACATCCAAGAGGTTTTGGAATTGGACAGAGAAACATCACAATCTCTACAATTGGAATAATCTCTGGCATTGACAGATTAGCAGAAGAAGATCTTCAAATTGGATTGGCAATATCGTTGCATGCACCAAATGATATGTTGCGCAAAAGATTGGTTCCGACTGCAGGGCCTCACTCAGTAGAGGATTTGATTGCAGCTGGAAAACGTTATTTCAAGAGAACTGGACGACGTGTTACATTTGAATATGCTCTCATTGAAGGCGTTAATGACTCTGCAGAGATTGCAAAAGAGCTAGCTTTGCTCTTAGATGGCAATGGTTCTCATGTTAATCTAATTCCAATAAATCCGACAGCAGGTAACTTTCAACGTCCATCTCGACGAAATGTTCTTGAATTTGAAAGAATATTGTACAATGCAGGTGTAAACTGCACAGTACGTGTGGAAAAAGGATCTGAAATATCAGCTGCATGTGGCCAACTCAGAACCGATATTGTTGGTTAATTATACATCTCCAGTCGTAAGTGTTAAAATAGGGTCATTGGGAAATCTACTCAGATATGGCAACTAAGAAATCTCATGGTCGTTCACATGGATTTAAGCACAAAGCAAGAGCTGTAATGACTAAAACTGCTCCTAGAGGCGTATCTTTCCTGCTACGAGAATATCATGAAGGTGAACAAGCCCTTGTCATTATTGATCCTAGACAGCACAAAGGATTACCACATAGGCGTTATCACGGAAAAGTAGGTAGAATAACAAATGTTGGCAGACGTGCTATTACTCTTGATGTAAAACTAGGCAATAAAACAAAAACCTTAATCACTAGATTAGATCATATCAAACCATTCGGTGTATAATCATGGAAGAGATAAAAAAGAAACAAAGCATCTCTCTTTCAGAAGTTAAAGAGATTTTAGGTAAAGTTGATGTTGAAGAAATGGATCAAATTCAGCGTTGGACATATGATTATGTTTCAAAATTTACAAAAATTGATCCTAAAGATGCTAAAGAAATGAAAAAACAACTAATGAAAGATTGTGAATTAACAGAGGAAGAAGCTGTTGAAATTGTAAATATCAGACCTACCAGCTTGGCCGAACTACGTTCATTTACATTTGGTTGGAAAAAACTTATTCTTGCTGAAACTTTAGAAAAAATGCTAAAAATTATCAAGGGGCATTCTTAAGTTTCAAGGAGAAATTTATTTTGTACAGGGCTCAATCCCCACCTAGAAAGTATGAGGAATATGCATATGTTTTAGATTTCAATCCTCGTGGAAAATCTTCTACTGTACGTGGACGTGAGGGAATTATTATTACTGCAATTGGCGAAGATAGACTTACACTCTTAGAAGTTCTTGGAGTTCCAAATTCTGCATTTGATGTTGGAGAAAGAATCTACATTGGAAAAGAAGGAAGAACCAAAGTTCTTTCTGTTTTAGGAAAGCTAGAATATGAGCAAATCTCATCGTCTGCTCAAAGCGAATTACGTGGAGTTGTTGACAACATTGTGACTCACAATGAGACAAGATTTGTAGATTATCTTAATAATGCAAGGCCATTAACACCAAGAATTCATGCACTAGAATTGATTCCAGGAATTGGAAAAACATACATGAAAATAATGTTAGAAGAAAGAGAAAAGAAAAAATTTCAAAGCTATGCAGATTTGCAGGAAAGAGTAGGCTTCAAAGAACCAGTCAAGCATATTTCAGAGAGAATCATGGATGAGATTACTGGTGAAAGTAGGATGAATCTCTTTGTCAAAAAATGATTAAACGAAAAAGATTAGGACAACACTTTCTAACCTCAAATGCAATAGCAAAATCCATCGTTTCTGAGGCTAAAATTGGTAAAAATGATGTAGTGTTTGAATTAGGTACGGGATTGGGCATTTTGATTCCATTATTATGTGAAAATGCAAAAAAAGTGATTTCTATAGATACAGACAGGGAATTGTACGAAAAAGCAAAATCTCGTTTTTCTAGCATTGGTAATCTATCAATAGAGTATGGTGATGGATTCAAAAAACAAGATATTTTTTCAATTTTTGTATCTAATCTTCCTTACTCAAAAAGCAAAGACGCAATAGAGTGGTTAGCAACCATTCCTTTTTCTCATGGTGTAATTATGGTACAAAAAGAATTTGCAGAAAAACTACTCACAAAATCTGCAAAAAGTAGAAGATCTGTTAGTATCATTGCAAATTATGCTTTTGAGATTGAAAAATTTTTAGATGTGGGAAAGAATAATTTTTCTCCACCTCCAAATGTTGATTCAGTGGTTCTTAAAATTATTAAAAAAAAATCAATTGAAAAAGATCTCATTAATGTAATAAACAAAATGTTCTCATATCGACGAAAAACAATACAAAATATCTTTAAGCAGTTTGGAAAAGAAACCATAATAGAGAAACGACTAGATGACCTTTCAGGTGATGAAATAATTGATCTTGCAAAAGAAATTCTTAAGAGATGAGGAATATTCTCCAGCTGAAGATACCTTCTTCATTGCTGATTATATTGAAAAGGAGAAAGGACTTTCTGCGCTAGATGTTGGAAGCGGCTCTGGATATCTGACAAAATTATTGTCTGAAAATTTTACGTTTGTTGTTGGAACCGACATTAATTTTGTTGTATTAAAAAATCAAACATATAGCACAAAAAATTTGGTCTGCTGCAATGGCTCTGATGCACTAAAATTAGAATTTGATCTAATAGTGTGCAATCTTCCATATCTTGCAACCGATGAAATTTTGGATGCTGCCACTGACGGGGGAAAAGATGGATTTGAAGTTCCTAAAAAGATATTTGATTCAATTCATAAAAATATCAAAATAGGAGGCAAATTCCTCTTTGTGACTTCGTCTCTTTCTGACTATCAAAAACTAATGGATTACGCACAAAAATTAGGTCTTAGCCCTCGAATTCTTGCAAAAAAGAAGATGTTTTTTGAGGAATTAATAATTATTGAAGCTAAAAAGTGATTATTTTTTTAACAGTTCAGCAGCACGTTTTGCAATTGCATCAGACATTTCACTTGTTTTAGCATTACCGCCAATATCGTACGTTACAAATTTCCCCTCATTAATTATTTTCTCGGTGGCTTTGAAAATTGCATCTTTAATTTCAGGCTCACCAAGATATTCTACCATCCACGCTCCAGACAAAATTGCGGCGGTAGGATTTACTTTGCCCATTCCTTTGTATTTTGGAGCACTTCCATGTGCTGGTTCAAACATTGCATAATTTTCTCCAAGATTTGCAGAATAAACATTTCCAATTGAACCGATATTACCAGAGGCACATTCTGATATGATATCCATAAACAGATTTGTGCTTACTAAAACAGAATTGTTGAATCTCTCGGGATTTTTTACTAACTGTTGTGTCATATTATCAATATAGTACTCTTCAATCTCAATTCCTGGATAACTTTGTGCAGCTCTTTCTATTTCAGTCCAAAAAATTCCATCAGTTCTTTTTAGAATATTTCTTTTTGTAATTGCTATTACTTTTTTTAATCCATATTTTTTTGCCCATTCAAATGAAGAATCTGCTATTCTTTTACACCCCTTTCTTGTTGTTTTTCTAATTGCTATGGCAGAATCTTCAGATGTATCAAACTCAATTCCTGCATACAATCCTTCAGTTGCTTCCCTAAAACATACAAAATCAAGTTTTTTATTCGGTGAAAGTCTATCATATGTCTTAATGGGTCTAACATTTGCATATAGCTGATATTTTTGTCGTGTAGAAACAGCTACACTTCTTGGAGCATTAGGTGATGGTATAGTTGTAGTGGGACCTTTGTAGCAAGCATTACTCTCATCCATGATTTTTGATGTAGATTCAGGAATGTATGTGGCTCCACCATTTTTCTCCCATTGCTCTGAGCCTGCTTCACAGCGAATAAGCTCTATTTGGCTATTGCAAGCTTTTAAGACATGAATCATGGCATCTACTAATTCAGGACCAGTTCCATCACCATTAATCACGGCTGCTTTTTTACCCATTTCAGCGAGACTATTAATTGAGCGTATTTAATTCTACGCTTGCCAATTAAACTAATTTTTTTATAAATGACTATATTTCGTATAGGGGTAATTTATTAACATAATTTGATTTTGTTTTGATAGAATATGTTAATCGTACAAATATCTGATCTTCATATTGGTTCTCAATTTCTTCAAGATAAATTTGATCAACTTGTAGACGAGGTGAATCAACTTCATCCTGATGTGATAGTTGTCACTGGTGACTTGACAAATGAGGGGCTAATGCAAGAATATGAAAAATGTACAACGTTACTGAAAAAATTTAATACAAAAAAAATTATCGCCATTAGTGGGAACCATGATTATAGAAACACTGGTTATTTATTATTTAAAAAATTTTTTCCATTTGAGGCAATAAATGAATTAAATGACGATATAGTTTTAGTGACACTTGGAACAGCACGTCCTGATAGAAATGAAGGTGAGGTAGGATATCGTCAAAACTTGTGGTTAGAGAGAACTATGAAAAAATACAAAGACAAAGTAAAGATATTGGCAATGCATCATCACCTTATCGCAATTCCAGATACTGGCTCTGATCAATTAACTGTCGTTGATGCAGGAGATGTTCTAAGAACCATATTAGATACCGGGGTTGATCTAGTTTTATGTGGTCATAAACATCGACCATGGGAATGGAATTTTGGAAAACTCATGGTAGTAAATGCCGGAACTGCAACATCGGAAAGAGTCAGGGGATTGTTTGAAAATACATACAACATCATTACTATTTCCAACAAATCTATTAGTGTAGATCTAAAAATTGTAGGTGGAAAAAGAATGGTCCTTGACGATATTGTGACTAATTATCACCAGTTTGGCGACGAATGAATTTATTTACAGAAAAATATCTGATTTTCGTGATATTATTACCTGAATTATACCTAGAATTACGTGGATAAACCTAGTTTACTCTATAGTTTTTCTAATACTGGTTTTCGGTTTTTGTCTAAATGATGATTGCTATGGATAAAACCTCCCAATGTTTAATTCTGTTTGAAAATTCTTGCGGTAAAAATACTTTCAAAACTTACAAATTTCTTTTAGATAAATTTCTGGTTGGTGTCATAAAAATTATGAATGTTTCTTAGTTTCATTAAAAGAGATAGAAGATTTACTTCAAGATTACTGTATATTTCTTAGAAAAAGAATTGATAGTGAAGAGATAAGTCCCACTTCTATTCTTTTTCCTAAATCCTTAAGTTTATAGAAAATTTAGAAAATTATTGAAGAAAATTTTATTTTTATTTGCACTAGTTGTAGTCAGTGTAATTTCCATTAATGATACATTTGCACAATCTATGGGCAGCGTTGGTTCCAAAGTAGAGACTGGACAATACTCATTAGAAGTAATCATAGTTTCAGTACAAGGTTCTGGAAAACCAGGATGTGAAAATACTGTAGAAGGATGTTTCATTCCAAAAGAAGCAACAGTTGCTATAGGTGGTAAAGTTATATTTTCTAACACAGATACGGTAGATCATACATTCACCGCAGGTAATGTAGCATTAGGCCCATCTGAAGAATTTGATTCTGGGTTAGTAATTGCTGGAAGTTCATATGAATGGACACCAACAACTACAGGTGAATTCTCATACTATTGTATGGTACATCCTTGGATGGCAGGAACCATATTTGTTGGAGAAGGAAAGTACATTCCACCAACTGACGCAGATAGTGACGATATTTTTGATTCGGTTGATCAATGTCCAACACAAGCTGAGACAGTTAATGGATTTCAAGACTCCGATGGTTGTCCTGATGAAGTAGATAATGACAAGGATGGGATTTTTGATAATTCAGATCAATGTCCCACAGTACCTGAAACATACAATGACTATCTAGATTCTGACGGATGTCCAGATGTTATTCCTCTTCAAGATTCAGATAAGGATGGAATTGTAAATTCTGCTGATACTTGCCCACATTCTCCTGAAACATTTAATGGATATGAAGATGAAGATGGTTGCCCAGATAATCCCCCTGTAACTGACTTTGATGGAGATTTGATAATCGACACCCTTGATTCTTGCCCAACACAAGCTGAAACAGTTAACGGATTTCAAGATTCTGATGGGTGTCCAGATACTTTGCCTATAACAGATTCAGATAATGATGGAATTTCAGATGATTATGACAAATGTCCAATCCAATCTGAGACCGTAAATAATTATCTAGATTCTGACGGATGTCCTGATGAGGTAGATAGTGACAAGGATGAACCTATTTTGATATATGCTGCAATAGGGATTGGTGTTGTTGGAGCAGGAACTGCAATCGGCATAAAATTGCACGGTAAAGGCTCAGGAGGAAAAGATGCAAAGAAAGTTGAATCAGATAAGCATGATGACAATCAAGACACCTCATCTCATGTCGAAGTTAGAATCACAGGAGGTATTGAAGAATAATGTCTGTGAATCAATTTGTTGATATTGTAAAACCATTCATTGCTGATGTCTTAGGTCAAAATATCCCAAATAATCCAGAAATACAAAAAGAGATTTCGTTTATAACCAAAATGATTCCTACAAAAAAGGGAAAAGCTGATTTCTTAGGAAATGTGACAAATATTGTTGTTGCCGAATTGATGAAATATCTGCCGCAACCATTCTCCATGACGTTAATTGATGGGATCAAAACCCAAATTGATTTTCAGGGTACTAAATTTAGTATGCCATTCTCGTTGCCACCGATAAAACCGCACATAGAATTTAAAATTTTAGTTAATGAAGCTCAAACATTTACTGGAAAGATGAAGTTCATGGTAAATACCGAAGTTACCCCTATAGGTTTCGAAGTACAAACCACATCCGAAAAGAAATTCATATCTTATGGAAAACTTAAAGTGTCATTTTCTTTATTGTTGATTCAATCGGTGACATTAGGATTCACATATGAAACTCCTCAATTTCTATGGGGAAAAAGTTTTGAAATAGATTTTTCAAAATATCCAATAGAACTTTAATTTCTTATTGCTGTAATTGTGGCTTTAGGAGTTGTACTGTCTTTTGGCTAGATCAAAGACCGGGTTATTCGTAATTTACTATGAATGGACCTCGTATGCTGGTAAAATGACAAATAATATCATAAAAAGTTTGACTTATTTACAGATTAATTTAAGGCAATCTGTGCGGGGATCGCCTAGCTTGGTAGGGCGTGGGATTGCTAATCCCATGTCAGCAATGACTCGTGGGTTCAAATCCCTCTCCCCGCGCCATTGAAAAATTAAATTTAATAGACCGGTTTTAGTTGTAAGTATAATGGGACGTAGAAAAACTCAAAAAATTATACGTTCTGGTCCAAAAAACGCAACCACTGGAATGTGTCCATTATGTAAGACAATAGGTAAGGTTTTCCTTCTTGGTCCACCTGGTCAAGAGAGAGGAAAATGTGAGAAATGTCGTCAGGAATTTGAATTATAGTTCAAAAAACTAACTAGCTCATCAAAATAATTACCCATAACTTTTTAAGACAAATTTTTTATGATAAATAATTATGAGTTCAGAAGCTGAAACAATCTATGAAAGAGTAGCAAAACTCGAAGATGAGATTGCATTACTTAGAAGCGAAGTTGATATTCTTAAAAGAGCACTGCGAAACAAGATTGCCCGACACGAGATATCAATGATCAAAAAAGGACAAGATATCAGTTCTATTATTGATTAATTTTTTGTCTTTATACTTCTTATTAGTTCTAAAATAAAATCTACATCTTCTGCATTTGGGTTGATCTCTAAATATTTATTCAAATACTCCAATGCGACATCCGAATTTAATATTCTCTCTTCTAGTATTCCTTTATCTCTTATGTCATCTGGCGAATTAGGTTCTATGGATAAAACCATATTTGTGCATCTCAATGCTTTATCGTAAACAAAAGACTGCACATAGGAATTTTTTAAATTTCTAGCTAATCTAACAAGAATTTGCTCATGTCCTATATCATCAAGAAACTCTGGTTTAAACTCTAATTCTCCTCCAAAATTCTCATCTAAAATTTCTTGCAGATCGTCTACATCTAACAATATCCCGTCATTGAATGGGTCTAAAATCATTTCTTCATTATATTTTACCAATATGTGACTTGGAAATCCGATTATCTTAAGATCCAATCCTACAAATTTTGCAATTTCAACATATAGTATGGAAATTGTTATTGGTAGTCCTGATTTTTTATCAATTACTTCATTTAAAAAATTGTTTTTTGGATTGTAATAATCATCAGTATCTCCACTAAAACCTAAATTCTGAAAAAGATGCTCATTTAAAATTGAAATCAGATATGTGGGATTTTTTACATTACTGATTGACTCTTTTAATGATTTTCCGATAACGGCAATTTTCTGAATATATTCTTCAACATCTAGATCAGGATATTCTAGGATCTGAGCAAATTTGAGACATTTCTCAACTAGATTGAAGTTTGGATTTTTCACAAATGAAAGCCACTCTGCAACTAGGGGGTCAAACTTTTCTTGCAATTGTTATTGTTTTATCCTATTCAGGTATAATTGTGGCTCTTTTATTTCTCTTGTATTAGGTGGAATTTCCATTAATTTTCTGAATGCATTTTTCCCTAATTTCTCATAGATGTTTTTTGTAAAGTCTCTTCCCATGTTTTTTCTAACCTGATATGATGAGAAATCCGTGCCCATAAAGGTGGCTAGGTAATTTTGAAAATCTTTATCGTCTTTTAGTATGTTTTCTATGGTAAATCCTGCCATTCCCTCCATTATTGTAAAAGCTGCATGATGCTGTTGAATTGGAATTAGCCATTTTTTGTAAATATCTAATAACTGTGGAATTGCAGCTAAAATTTTAGGATCTATTTCCACATGTGTGAAAGTCATTACATCTGGACCGATTTGCTCAATTAAGAAATGATCTGGATTTAAGAAGAAAAACAGATTTGCTTTTTTTGCAAATGGAAAGTCATCTGGAACAGCTTGAAGCTGTAGATATTCTGAAAGGTTATTCACTGTTTGATTGTCTAATTCTAGAATTATTCCTGCCAGTTCTTCGTTAATCAAGTTGACTTGTGTCGCTGCATTTTTGTTTAATTGCTGTAATTTTTCTTGTGTCGAATGGATCTGTTCTTCTAAAATAGTCATCTTTACTGCTCCTAGATAACCTGAATTGACATTTGCAAATCTCGATTCATATGGTTCTCCTTGTTTGTGCAAAATGATTTGGGGATATCTGGAAAGCACAAACTTGTTTAGATAAATTACAGAATCCAAATAATCTCCATAAGTAGTTGAAATCTTTGAGATGTACTGAATGGCATATGTTGAATATACAAGATATTTTGCAGTGTTTCTTTTCATTAGTTCTGCTATTTTCTTTTGATCTTCATTTGCAACTGCATCAAATAACTCTCTTACGTATTCTTTTGATTTCTCATCTGAAAATACTTTTTCACCTTTTAATTTTTTTAATTCTATAAGATCTGGAAACTCTATCTTCAAGTCATCTGAGATTTTAACTCCTAAAAATTCCTCAACTTTTTTCTTTAATATTGGGAAAACCTCTTGAGCTATTTTTTCCAATACCTCAAATTTCACTTTAAATGAAAGATCATCTTTTGCTCTGTCTGCCAGCTTGGCAATCTCTTTTTCTTCATTGATTTCTACAGCCAATTGCCCAAATAACGCCTCTGCAAATTCTTCAAATTCTCCCAATTCGCATAAAATCGTCAAAATACTACATTTAACATTATTCTTCTTTAAGATCTAAAATTATTAGTTCCAAATTGATTAGTCTGATATACAAAAATGCATGAATTCAGTCTAAATTTTCTAAGATGTGTTAGATGTGGTTCTAAATTAGAACTTGATGTATTTAAAAAAGAAACAGAGATTGAAGAAGGAATTTTAGAATGCAAAAAATGTGCACTGTATTTTCCAATAATTCAAAAAATTCCGATCATTTGGGATGATTTCTCAAAATATATTTCTGAACGTATAATGTTGGGAGGAAAATTATACAATTCTGTATCTCATGACAAAATGAAGAAATTTCTTAAACATTTACTGTCTAATTCTAAACGAAATACTGATGATAGAACAACACTTGAAGAAAGATGGAGTAAAATTTATCAGAATAGTCAAAAATCTAAATTTTATTCTATAATTAAAAATAAATTAGGTGCTATACCAAAATCAAAACTTGTTTTAGAATGTGGTTGTTCTATTGGAATTTTGGGTAGTTTTCTTGCAGATTCCAATCAAAATGTATTTGGGATTGATAGATCTTTTAGTGCAATTAGTATTGCAAAAAAAACACAAAAAGACAATTTAGATTATTTTGTTGCTGATTTGATGTCTGATGTTTTTGGTAAAACCAAATTTGATTTGATTTTAGCATTAAATATTTTAGAATTAGTAGAACCCAAAGATTTACTGCAACATATTTCCAAACAACTTCAAGGTAACTTTGTAATATCTGACCCTTATGATTTTGATAGAGGCAAAAATTCCGTCAAAACCCCCCTTGATGAATTAGCATTAAGAGCAAGTCTAGAAGAGTTGGGGTTTGCTATTGCTGTAAAGACAAAAAAGCCTTCTTATCTGACCTGGAATCTAAAACTAAATCCACGTACAACTTTAAACTATAAAGTGGATTTGATAATTGCAAAAAAGTGATTATGGCCAGTATTGTTAGGTAAAATGTGTAATCTCTATAAGCAGTGTAGCGGTAATACAAGTAACGTAGTGGTGTGAGTTTGCATATCTGTTAGGAAGGACTGAATTAACTACTCAGCTACGTTTGAAAACTCGGATCATGAAAATTCTTGCCTTATATCCTAGTTACGACTTAATTAAGTATGTTAAAAAAACTATTTGCAAAATTGCAACGAAATCAAAAAAAGACATCTGATGATGTAAACGCATTCAAAGAATCTGAAAAAAAGAAACTTGAGCAGGAAAAAAAATAAAATGAAGTATAATTGCAAGGACTGTACTTTTCATTGGGAAGGATGGATGGATACCTTTGAGAATGTGCTTGTTCATGAAAAGACACATTTGAAAAAGATAATTGATTAGTATGGCTGGTTTTTTAGGTGACAAACAAACCACCCTTGTGCATCATTTAGCCAACATGAAAAAAGAATGCAAGATTGTAGAAATGAAATTACAAGACAGACAATACTTTACTCCAGATACTTTGGAAAATGCAAAATCTATGAATTTTTCTTCGTGTATGTGGTGTATTGGAAATTAGTTTGTTGCATTAGATTTTTGAAAAATAAGGTAATGTGTATTTTATGTATGCCGGGGATGGGTTTCGAACCCACGACCTCCAGATTATGAGTATTGCCTTTTTTGGAAGAACCGGTAGAGTTTACCAATTAACTGGCACTCTAACCAGGCTGAGCTACCCCGGCATAATGTATTTCAGATAATTTGAGAAATTAAATGCTACGTATGTAGATTTGAATGATTCTGATCATTTTTACATGAATTTTTAATCTTTGGTCAACTCTGACCAGCTCACTTTTTCGTTTTGCACCCAAAGGAATTTTTTCTGTAGTGCAGCAGTGTATAGTTTCTCCCACTCTGCACCTACTTCACTAGTCCATGCTTTGAAGATACGCGGATCTATGTAATTTCGCAATGATGTTCCAAGGTTGTAATCTTTGGTTTTCTCAGACAAGTCAATTTGTAGCTGTAATTTTTCGGTTCTTTCTTTATGTTTTTCTTTTTGTTTTTTGATTTGCTCATTCAGGGCTTTAATTTTTTTTATCTTATTCTTTTTTTGCACATCTGTTTTATCTTCTAATGACTCTGCTTTTTTTAATACCTCTAGAGTTTTTTTCCAAGGTTGCTCTTTGTTGATGTTTTTTAGTGTCTCCCTTTTATTTTCAAGTGATTCCTCAAATGTTTTTGGTATGGTTCTTTTATGATTGCACCTTATTGCTGCTTCCAAATTTGCCAATTTTGCATGATATATTTTTTCATTAGGTGTTTTTCCTTTCATATTGTCGTGTTCTTTGAGATAATTTTTCACCACTGTAGTTGCAAGATAAGTTCTGAAAACTTTGGCAGTTAATCCATTTACTATACTAGAATAATATGCATTTACATGCCTTGATGTGATATCTTCAAAAATCTCGTCTTTTGGTTTTTTATTTTGGATTAGTCTCTTGAGGTTCTCTTGGAATTGCTTGTCATTGCCTTCTGCCTTGACTGTTTCTTGCCATCTTACACTGTCTTTTCCCAAGAAATCAAATTCTATAGTATTGTCTGTAATGTTGATGTGTTCTTTTCTTAATGTAGTTGCACCAACTGTATCTGCCTCATCAGGATCTTTTTCATCTCCAACCCTCATTGCAGTTCTATAAATCAAATAACATACAGTTGCGATTCTGCTGATTTTCGGATCTTTATTTTTCATATCTTTTACTATTCTGTCTTTTATTTTATCAATCTCTTTTGATAGATTGACTGCTTTTTCGTATTTTGCTTTGTCTCTATCTTGTTTTAGTCCTGCAGTGTCTGCAAGCCACACATACTTTCTTTTTTCAGTAAGGTAATCTGTCCAACCAGCTAGCCACATTGAATCATGCTCATGAACAATTTTGCCCCAGTTTCCTTCTGGGATTTTGGCCTCTTCTCCTAGATTTAGTGTAACATCTTTTACCGTTACACGAGGCTTCCATCTTCCTCTAAGCGGATGATCTCCTCTTCCAATAAAAATTCCTGGTGGTTCTGCCATGTAATTTGCGACATCCACTTCTTTTCCATCCATGATGGCTTTGCCGTATTTTTGTACAAGTTTTTCTCGTAATTCTTTTCGTTTAACAGCTAATGCTTTTTTCTCCTCTTTTGTCATCATCTCTCTGAGATCTTTTTCTTTGTCGACTATTTTGTAAGCGTGTGAAAAATCAATATCTTGATATGACATATTCTTAAATTTTGATGGTAGTGTTTTGGCAAAATCTTCTGTAAAATTTTTCTGAAAAACTTTGTCTTGGGAATACGGGGTGTCTTTCTTTTTTGCCCATTGGTATATCATCTCCTCCTGATTCAGATTAAGATCTACACTCTCTCCTTTGATCTTTATCTTAATTCCATGTGCTTCGTAAGCAGGTGGAAACAAGATTCCATTATGTTGTAGTGTTTTCCATTTCATTTTTCATCATCTAAAATTGCGGACTTTGACAAAAACTCTATTTTCTGTGTATATCAATTTAACGTAGTCATTGTTTTTAACTTGAAAATAGTTCTTTTTTGAGATAGTTCTCAAATTCGGCATCTGTTTTTGTCTTTTTTGCTTCTAAAAACATCTGTGCATCATTTCCTACAATGTATCTTGGTCTTGGGTTTTCTTCTTTGATTGCATTTAAAATTGTCGTGGCTACTTCTGATGGATGAGTTCCCAACTCTGCCATCATCTTTATCCCCATGATTACCTTTTCAGTAATTTCTTTGTATGGTGAATCTGGTTTTGGCTCTGCAATCTTCATAGATGAGAAAAAGTTTGTCTTGATAACTCCTGGCTCTATAATGATGGTTTTTACTCCAAACTGTCCTAATTCATATCTTAATGATTCAGATAACCCCTCTAATGCAAATTTTGAGCTAATATATGCCGGTGATCCTGGAAAACCGATTCTTCCAGCAACTGAGCTGACATTTACAATTACACCGGAACCTTGTTTTCTCATAACTGGTGCAACTTTTTGAATGATACTAATTATTCCAAAAAAGTTAGTTTCAAACTGTGCTCTGAAATCTTTCATTGATACATCTTCAACACTGCCAAACAACCCCCAACCTGCATTATTTACTAAAACATCAATGCGTTGTTTTTTTGAAATAATTTTTTCAATAGCTACGCTGATGGATTTTTCATCATCTACATCCAACTCAATAATTTCTATATTCAAATTTTCTTTTTTTGCAATTTGTAGTATTTTCTCTGCTTTTTTGGAATTTCTAACTGTGGCAAATGTGTAAAATCCCTCTCTTGCAAGTGCCAGCGAAGTTTCATAACCTATTCCCGATGAACTTCCTGTTACAATGGCAACTTTTTCCATATGATTGATGGAGATTTGTTATATTTATCCCATTTTGATTTTACACTAGTGGTCTGTCGTCTTCAGTAGGTTCTACTAGTTTGGTCTCTTCACCGTCATTAATCCTTTGAAGAATTTCTAATGCAGAATATTTGTGTAAGAACTCGTTGTTGTTTCCACATCTATATGAAAATGTACAACGTGGGCATCCTGCTTCATTTTGACATGGGCATTCTTTTACTATGAACATGCTTCGCTCAAGTGCCCTCTCAAATCTATCAAATAGTGCCTTACTTGCACCATTTCCTCCAATTGCCCCATCATAGATGAAAATTAAGCCCGAAGTTCCCAGAGATATTCCACCTAAATCTTGAGATACGCCTCCTGTTATCATGTTGCTACCTTCAATTACAACATGTTCTGTGGCATGATATCCACTTGCCTCTGTGTAGTCTTCATCTTCTGCTTTTTTGATTTCTTTGATTGGTCTTGGTGCATGAAATACAATTCCTTTTGTGATAAAGTCATACTCTAACGGGGTGTCAAGTAAAACTTTTTGCCCCTGTGTAATTTCTTGTCCTAGTTCAATGTTGACATAACCATAGACTTTCTTTTGTATGTGTAGTTTGCAAAATGCAATTTCTACTCCGTATGCTTTTCTCTTCTCAAAAACAGTTTCAATTGTTGGCCATTCTTCTGTTAATGCTTTAGTGTAATATGGATAGTCTCTGGAAATTCTCTCCAGTCTTGCAAAATTTCTTTGAGGATATCCAAATTCTTTTACCTTGTATCTAGTTCCTGCAAGAAAGTAAATTGCATCTTTGTGAAGTTCTTCTAGAGCAATTGGAAGAATTCTGTCTCCGACTTTCTTTTCATTTAAGAAAATATCTATTGACTTTCCAATCCCTCTTATGCTGTAATCATTTAGCAAAGAAGTAATTTTGTCAAAATTTGGTATTATTCTGTTATTGTAAAGTAGCAGGGTTCCTTTCTTTAGATGATCTTCTATTACTTTCTCATGTTCTTTTAACTCGTGTTTGGAAATTGGTTTGTCACAAGCCATTGCCAATACCTGAAATTCTTCTACAAATGGATTCTTTGGATCGATGTATGTTTTTTCAACATCTTCAAAATAATCTTCAGGATGGTTCTTGTAGTACTGTGAAATAGGATCATTTCCAAGCGCCAAAAATGCGTATCCTCGCTGTCCTTTTCTTGCTGCCCTGCCAATTCTTTGAATTAATCTATTCACAGGAATGGTGGATGAAATCACACAGTCCACATTTCCCACATCTATCCCAAGCTCAAGTGTAGGAGTGCATGATATAGCCTGCAGTTTATCGTCTTTGAATTCCTGCTCTACTGATTTTCTATAATTTGCCATTAGACCTGCCCTGTGAACTTTGATGTTGACTTTTTGTTTTCTTGCCTGTATTGCTAAAAGCTCTGAGTTAAGATGTGAGTTGTTGAATACCATTGTTTTGTGATTTTTTTCAGTCATTTTCTTTGTCAAATCAACCATTAACGCACGTTGAGTTCTAAGTGACGGAAATAACATTACAAAATCTGTTTGTCCTTTTTTGCCAGAACCGTGAATGATCTTCATCTTTACTCCAAATAATTGCTCACAAAAGTTTTTGGCATCTTCTAGAGTTGCAGATGCTGCAACAAATTGTATTTTGTTACTACAAATTCGTTTCAATCTTTTTATAATATAATGAACATTAGATCCAAAAATTCCTGAGTACACATGCGCTTCATCTACGACCAAAACTTTTATCGTTGAAAGCAATGATGCAAATTTTGTTTGGTGCCAAAGATGGTAATGTAAAACATCAAAATTTGTAATCAGTATATGTGGAGGATTCTCTAAAATTTCTTTTCGTTCCATCTGGTTTGTATCTCCATCAAAGACTTGTGCACCTACTCCGATTTTTTCTGCAAACTTTAGGATTTTTGGATGTTGATCCCGTGAAAGAGCTTTGGTTGGATAAACAAATACTGCAAATACTCCTTTGACATCACTTGATTCTTTTTTTATTTTTTGAATCACTGGAATCAAAAATGCCTCTGTCTTGCCTGACGCTGTAGGTGCTTCAATTACCACATTTTCTCCAAATGATATTTCTTCAATTGACTCCTCCTGAAATTTGTAAAACTGTTTGATTCCAATGTCTTTCAAGTAATCACTTATTGGTTCGTCTAATCCCAAATCTTCCACATTATTGCCCATTTTAGGCTCAGGATTTTTTAGAACTTTGTATTGTGAGATATAGTCTTTTTTTGAGAAAAGAATTGATTCCGTAATTTTATCTGGATTGCTTTTTCCAATCATATCTTTGATTTCTTTTTCGTCCCTGATGATCCCTTCATCTTTCAGGTCTTTTGAAATTCCTTTTTTTGTAACAAGCCCCTCATCAAATCTTGAAAGAAATTCTAGGAATACCTCGTCAATATTTTTTGAAAACTCAAGCAGATCTTCAATACCGCAACTGTCACACGATATGTGCATTTTTTTGTTGAATGTTTTTTGTATCTCTAATTTGGATTTGCATTTTGGACATGAAAATTTCAATTAAGACCGACTTGATTGAATATATTCAGGATTTATTGGTTGACTGAATTTTAGCAAAAAACACTGTTCCACGACATTATTAAACGAGGAAACAGTCTTGATTTTAAAATTATTGTTTTAATCTTTGAACTACTATCAACTCCCTTTTGAAATATGTAATATTGATTCCTTGCAAAAGATCATCTTTATTTATTTTGTAATTTCATATTTTTTAAATGACAAGTAACCTTGTACTTTTTACATTTGCATTAATACTGGTATCTGGCATTGTTACTCCCGCATTGGCCATTCCTTCAAGTGGTGAAAAAGACAATGCATGCAGCAAGCCAAAAAATCCAAATGCCGAAAGTGCTGTAGGTTGTGGCGATGCAGACAATGACGGCAAACTAGACAGATATGACTCTGCCCCAAATGATGCATGTATTCCAGATAATACCGCTGCAGCATGCAATTCTGATTCTGATAATGATGGGGTTTTAGATGGTATAGATGCATGTCCAAATACACCACCATGGCAATATGTAGATGAAACTGGTTGTACGCTAGATACTGATGGAGATGGACTAAGTGATTATGATGAAACTATAGGATATGGAACAGATCCAGATAATCCTGACACTGATGGAGACGGATTAAATGACTTTGTCGAAATTGATCAATACCGAACTAATCCAAGAGATGCTGATTCTGATGATGATGGACTAAGTGACGGAGACGAAATTAGATATGGAACAGATCCATTCTTTTACGATACTGATAGAGATGGCATAAGTGATTATGACGAAGTAACCATACATCAAACAAATCCATTGAGTGGTGATACTGATAATGATGGGCTGAGTGATTATGACGAACTTGTAGGATATGGAACAGAACCATTGATTGCTGATACAGATGGAGATACACTAAGTGACGGAGACGAAGTTAACGTACATGGAACAGAACCATTGATTGCTGATACAGATGGAGATACACTAAGTGACGGAGACGAAGTTAACGTACATGGAACAGAACCATTGATTGCTGATACAGATGGAGATACACTAAGTGACGGATTTGAAGTTAATACATTTGGTTCGAACCCATTGAATATTGATACTGATGGGGATGGATTAAGTGACTATGATGAACGTGTCTATGGAACAGATCCTACTGATCCAAACAGTCCATAAACTCTCTAAATCCTTAAGTGGATACAATTTTTAGAAAATCGTGGACAGACCTACTGGCATTACAGTTCTTGGAATTTTACATCTAATTGGTGGTGTAGCATCACTGGTTATGGCCGTAATGGGGGCTGCAATGCTTGGCGTAAGTGGAAGTATGGGTTACATGGGTATGATGGCTGCTGGATTTGGTAGCTTATTTTTGATAATCTTTGGTATCCTTGCAGTAATTGAATTTGTGATTGCCGGTGCATTATTTTCTGGCAAGCCCTGGGGACGGATGACTATCATTGTACTTTCAGTAATAGGTTTGGTAATGGGGTTGGCATCAATAGTAGGAAATCCATTTTCTATCCTAAACATAATTCTTGATGTCTTTGTATTGTGGTATATGTGGCGTCCACATGTTATTGCTTATTTTGGCATATCTCAGCCATCTTACCAATCTTTGCAGAGATCAGAACCAAAAAAAGATTCACCACTTGATATTCTAAAAGAAAGATATGCCAAAGGTGAAATTACTAAAGAAGAATTTGATAAAATGAAAGAAGATTTGATTTAGATTCTAAACTTCCTAAATCCTTAAGTCAATACAAGACTTAGAAAATTATTGAAATTCGTTTTACTTGGAATGGGTAGTTTTCTGGCATTAATTGGAGTATTTTTCCTTTATGCATCCTCAGTAGAATATGTGCCTCAAGTTTTTGTCGGGTTGGCAATACTGTTGATAATATCTGGATTGCTAATATTTTACAAGGGTACAAAAAATAAAGAATCATGGATTTGTAAATACTGTGATTTTAAGACTGTAAGTTCGGAGAATCTTGAAAAGCATGTCTTGACTTGTGAAAAACATCAAAAAACAGATGTCAGTACTGATGAAAAACCAAATTCAATTGCTTTTGATATTCTAAAAGAAAGATATGCCAAAGGTGAAATCAGTAAAAACGAATTTGATAAAATGAAAGAAGATTTGATTTAGCTTCTAAACTTTCAAAACCATTAAGTTATTACAAAAGTTAGAAAAGACATGGTAAAACTAACCAATAAACAACATGAACAACAACAAGAGAGACGGTTAGCAAAGTTAGAAAAAAGAGCTGATATCGATGACAGAAGAGTTGAAAAATTGGAAAAAAGACGCTATTTGTGACACAAAATAATACTAACACAAATTAATTACACAAACTACGTGTTTTTAAAAATGAAAAAAATTGAAATTAACAAAATTTACAATATGAACTGTATTGAGGGCATGAGATTAATTCCCAAAAATAAAATTGATTTGATTATTACTGATCCGCCATTTGCTATTAATTTCAAGGCTACAAAGGCAAATTATAATAGAATTTCTTCCAGGGTAATGCAAGGATACAATGAGATCAAAGCTATCGATTACTATGATTTCACATTTGATTGGATGAAAGAGGCATTTCGTATTCTTAAAGACTCTGGCAGCATGTATGTTTTTTCAGGCTGGAATAATCTCAAAGATATTCTAAAAGCATTAGATGATGTTGGATTTACTACCATAAATCACATAATATGGAAATATCAGTTTGGCGTTGTAACAAAAAAGAAATTTGTCACTTCCCACTATCACTGTCTTTATGTTTGTAAAAATGATAAACAAAGAAAATTTTTCCCATTTTCCAGATTTGAAAAAAATTCTAAAACAAATGAAGGACGTAGCTTACATTATAAAGATAAAGAGGATGTCTGGGAAATTAAGCGTGAATATTGGACTGGCGATGAAAAAACTCCCACCAAACTTCCTGCTGAATTAATTGAAAAATTACTACACTACTCCAGCGAAAAACAAGATATTGTTTTAGATCCTTTTCTTGGATCTGGACAAGTAGCTGTAGTAAGCAAATCTATGAATAGAAAATATTTGGGATTTGAAATTGTACCTGATTACTACAAATTTGCCAAAAAACGACTAGATAAAAATCTCTACCGAATAAAAAAATCTGAATAATTTCTACACTTTATTTTCTGACTCATCTGTATTTTTTTGTCCCATCTTTCCAGAAATTATTTTCCGAAGTTCGTCATCTGATTTTTCTGCAACATTTACCCCAAGTGACTTTGCAATTGTCTCCAGTTTTTGTCTCTCAGTTTCTAAAGGTCCTGATATATTCAGATCAGTATTTGAAATGCCTTTCATCTGGTTCTGAACCTCGTTTTTTGCTTTGTTGAATTCATTTACTGCTTTTCCTAGTTTCTTTGCAGCATTAGGAAGCTGATTGGTTCCTAAAATCAATATCAATGCAACAAAAACTATGATTATCCATTCACTACCCAATATGTTCAATGAATAATCAAACATAGAATAGAATCTCTTTATTTAAAATTAAACGTAATGTTTTTAGATTATGCTGTTTTTGGTTCTAATCTTTTTCTACACTTAACTGCTAAAACTGTAACTGCAATTCCGATGATAAAAAATACAAGATATGGCGATTGATTACCAAACGATTGTGCTATAGGTCCTCCAATAGTAGGTCCTATTGCCCAGCCAACACCAAAAACCGTCTCATAAGCCCCTATTATTTTTCCTGATATTGCTTTATTTGTTCTACTCAAAATTATTTCTAGAGTCAAGGGGAAAAATATGCTAAACCCAAATCCCATAAACACCAATGCTGTTGCAAACATGATAATTGACTCCGAAACAGCTGAAATTGCTAGTCCAATTGAAATGGCTATGGTAGCTGCAATCAAAGTCTGACTGGTCTTTTTTGAGAATTTACCTATTAATGCAAGTGATATTACCCTTGAAATTCCAAATGCAAAGTACAGTAACAAAATGTCTGTGTCTGACATTCCACTGTCATTTAGGAACGCAGGATAAATTGATAGAATTATCCCAAATGATGAAGTGCAAAAAATTAACAATATTATTACCTCTGGAAATTTTTTCATCTCTTTAATTGACGAAAGTGAAAATCGTTCACGATGATTTGTAATGCCTCTTCTAGAAATCAAAAGAGCAAAAATCATTGTACTAGCCAAAATAAACGAAGTTATCTGAAATAGAATTCTATACGTAATATCTAACCCTTCAAGAAATACTGTTCCTAATAATGGACCAATCATAAATCCCATCACAAAAAACATTGTAAACCACGAGATGTTTCTGACTCTAGTTTGCTCATTGCTTTCATTGGAAATAATGGCTTGACATGGTGGCCAGAAAAATGCATGAGCTATTCCAGTCATTATTCTGAATCCCATTATCTCTGGGACTGACTGTGCTATTGAAAGAAGATAGATTGATGTTGAATTGATTGCTGTGCCTATTGCTAGTAGGTATCCGTTATTGAATTTGTCAAGAAGAATTCCTACAAATATTGGAATAAACATGTAGGGAATAAAATTTGCCAGTCCGATAAAACCAAGTTCAGAATATGATGCTCCGATTATGTTTTTTGCAAATATTGGTAGTATTGGACCGTGTAGTCCATAAGAAATACCTATGATTAAACCGGTGATGTTTACAAGTACCAGTACTTTGTTCATTTGTATGCGGCAACCATTATTGCTCCGCCCATAAGATCTTTTTCAAACTCTACTTTGGAAAATTTTTCCAGTAATAATTTTTCCAACTTTTTGTTCTGTGGCCATCTTTTGTATGTACCATAAAGTGTACCGAACTTCAAACCTAGTCTTCCTCCTGCAATTAATGCAAGTACTGGAAGAATAAACTTGAGGTAAAATGATACTCCCAATCTGATTATTGCTTCATCTGGTTTTCCTAAATCCACAATTACAAATCTTCCATTATTTTTTAATACTCTGTGAATCTCTGAAATTGCAATTCTCAAATTAATGGCGTCTCTAAGTGAATATCCGCATAACACAGCATCAAATTCTTCATCTTTAAATGGAATATGTTCAAAAACACCGTTTATCAAATCTGGAGTTTTTTCAAAATGAGTACCTGTGTTTTTTAACATTGGTACAAGAGGATCATAAAGTGTAATTGAAATTTTTCCATCACATAACTTTAAGGCAGTTTTAGACATGTTTCCAAAACCGGATCCTGCATCCAGGATTTTATTTCCTGGAAACACTCTGCCTGTTATTCCTCTATTTCTATGCTCTACATCTTTGCCAAGTGATATGTATGAATTTACTTTGTCATAAACTGGTATGATTTCACGAAGTACTTCGATGACTTCCCCCCAGTAACTTCCTAATCCCATAGATATCGTCTTTATGGACTAGTTTGAATAGTTTTCAAATCTAAATTTCAACTTAAGCTGTTGTAAATTTAGATGCATTTTTAGAATAATTTTGTAAGTCTGATTCTGACACTTTTTCAAATATTTTTTTATCTGAAGTGACTTTGGCCATTTTGATGTGATTCAATCCTTCTTTTTGTTCTGCTTTTAGGTTAATTGCTGCAATAGCAAGCGATGCTGCATCACTCAAACTCATCTTAGAATTATAATGTTTTTCCAAAAATATGTTTACTTCATCAGAACCTGCACCTATTGCAATTGCTGCATACTGCACATAAGTCCCACTAGGATCTGTAACATAGATTGATTCTCCCTTTTGATCAACTCCTGCAATTATCAACGCAACTCCATTAGGGCGTACTCCTGAATACTGTGTAAATTGGTGAGATTGATCTGCCAAGTGTTTGGCAACAGTTGCAACCTCTACTGATTCATCATATGTCATTTTACTTCCCTGTGAAAAAAATCTGGCATTATCTACTTGAACACGAGCATCTGGGATGTATCCTGCAGCTGCTACTCCAATATGGTAATCTACTTGAAAAATTTTTTGTGTTACATTTGAAGTCTGTAGTGCACGTGGTTTTTCCTCAACTGCCATGATGACTCCCTCTTTACTGCAAATGCCTATTGCTAATGTGCCTCTTTTTACTGTCTCAATAGCATATTCTACTTGGTAAATTCTACCGTCAGGTGAATACATTGTAGGGGTCATATCGTACCCACGTGATGCCATCATAATATGACAAGTTCTTCCTCAGTCAATTTAAGGGTAATTGTCCTTCGTTGATCTGTAATGGATATGGACAAGATCTGGAAATAGTGTTTTAAGCAAATTTTTCTCATAATGTGCAAGTAAATGACTCGAGCCCAACTCCTAGAATTCAAGGAAATTTTACGATCTCAATCTAAATCAGAACAAAGAAAACCAGACAAACAGACCAGTAAATTACTGTTCTATTTGTTTACCAGCACAAGAGGTGGTTTTACAAGATTGCGAATAATAATGCTCTTGCTTGAACACTCATACAACACACATCAGTTAGCACTGGAACTTCAATTAGATTACAAGGCTGTTCAACATCACATGAAAGTACTGGAAAAAAACAACATGATCCTCAAAATTGGTGAAAAGTATGGAGCAATATTTCATCTATCTACATTTTTAGAAGTTAACATTGGCGCACTTGATATGGCAATTGATAAACTAGATCAAAAGATGAATCAAAAAAAGGTCTATCTTTAATCAATTTGTAGATACATAATATGCGATCTGATATTTTGAACTAAACTTAATATAATATGGTATTCCAAAATCGATCGTCTTGGTAAAACTGGATCCTTTTGCAAACGCAACAAAACAAGTCAACGATGCATGCGATGTTCTTGGAATTAAGGACAAAGGTCTACGTGAATATCTAGCAATACCAAACAAAGTTTTGAGAGTAAAAATTCCTGTGAAAATGGATAATGGACAAATTAGAATGTTCACCGGTTTTAGAAGTCAACACAATAATGATAGAGGTCCATACAAAGGTGGAATCCGATACTTTAATCCTGAAGGTGGAATTGAATACATGGAACGTGAAGTCATGGCACTATCTTCTTGGATGACATGGAAATGTGCCATTGTTGATATTCCATTGGGAGGTGGCAAAGGAGGAATCTATGTTAATCCAAAAACAGAAAAACTTAGTGATGGTGAATTAGAAAGACTCACCAGAGGATTTGCATATAAAATATTTGAAATTATTGGACCTGGTAAAGATATTCCAGCTCCAGATGTTTACACTACTGGTAGAGAAATGACACAAATCATGGATACATATAGCAAACTAAATGGAAATGTTTACTCACCTGGGGTGATTACTGGAAAACCAATTTCAATGGGCGGTTCTCTGGCAAGAAACGTTGCTACTGGATTAGGTGTAGCATATTGTGTACGAGAAGCTGCAAAAGCTTTGAAACTTAATTTGAAAGGTGCCAAAGTTGTTTTGCAAGGATTTGGAAACGCATCTACATTTACTGGTGAATATTTAGAAAAAATGGGTGCCAAAGTTATTGCTGTAAGTGACTCTAAAGGTTCTATATCAATTCCAAACGGAGCCAAAGTTAGCAAATTAATTGAATTTAAATCAAAGAAAGGCTCAGTTGTTGGATTCCCTGGAAGCAAGAAAATTTCCACTGAGGAATTACTAACAACAAAATGTGATATTTTGGTTCCAGGTGCACTGGAGAATCAAATTAATGCAAAGATTGCAAAGAATCTCAAATGTAAAATAATTGCTGAAGCTGCAAACGGTCCAACATTACCAGAAGCAGATCCTATAATTTACCAAAAGAAAATCCTGGTAATTCCAGATATCTTGGCAAACTCTGGTGGTGTTTGTATCTCGTATTTGGAGTGGGTGCAAAATAACATGGGCTACTATTGGTCTTTTGATGAAGTTGCCAAAAAGATGGAAGGTAACATCACAAAAGGTTTCAAAGATGCATATGCGTTAGCCAATAAACACAAAATTGACATGAGACGAGCTACCATGGCTTTGGCAGTAGGTCGAGTTGTAGAGGCCTTTAACCAAAAAGGTATTTGGCCATAACCTTTAGACTAGATACGATTCATAACAAACTAGTTGTTCAACAAACCTTATTTTTCCTTTAGTTATCACTGTGAGTTTTCTTTTAAAAGAAAGATCAATTTTTGTTCTACGCTGTAAAAGTTGAATTGTTTTTCCTGTAAGATATCTTCCTTTTCTATCTCTGTCAAATAGGATAATCAGTTTTTCATATCTTGCGACATAATCTGCAAAATTAACAATTCCTCCAAACTTATGAAATTCAATTATCTGCCCTGAAAATCCTAGTTTCTTTAATGCAGATGCATCTCTTTTTCCTTCTACTACAACAACACTATCTTTCATTAAATTTAGTTGAAATACAAAATTTCTTATCTCATGAATCTCTTGCTCTGTTACAAGCACAGCATGATAAGTGCTTTAACATATTAATCACTTTTGCTAAAAATTATCTGTGTCCGAAGTTTTAGTTATACAAAATACAAGAATAGAGGAGATTGGATATCTAGGTGAGCTTTTAACCGAGGATGGATTTGTCATTCATTCTATTAATGCAAAACATGAGAAACTTCCAGACAAAAACTATTCTTTTGTAATGATTTTAGGTGCGCCTGAAAGCGCTAATGATGATTTGCCTTATTTGCACGCAGAACAAAAATTGATTAAAAAAACTGTAGATGCAAATATTCCGCTACTTGGGATTTGTCTGGGCTCACAATTGATTGCAAAAACTTTTGGAGGTAAAGTGTACAGTGGTCCAAAAAAAGAAATTGGTTTTTACCATGATTTGAGAATTGATAATAATTCCAAATTATTTTCTGGCTTTACAAATCCTTTTACCGTATTTCATTGGCATGGTGATACTTTTGATTTGCCTGAAAAAGCAGTTAGGTTGGTCCATTCTGAAAATTACCCAAACCAAGCATTTCAAATTAATAGTGCAGTTGGATTACAATTTCATCTAGAAGTAAATGCGGAAATGGTTAATCTTTGGCTTGATAAGACTCAGGAAAAGTTACATCAAATACCATACATTGATCCTCAGAAAATTCGTTCTGATATTGATGAAAATATTTCAATTGTCAAAAATAATATGAATAATTTTTACAATAATTTCAAATCAGCATTTCATCTTTGACCAAAGTTTAATATACAGAGTTTTTGATTCATCGATCGAACTATGATCTCTGTAAAAAAAGTTTTTGAGGAGACAATTCAAACCGACCACAAAGTTATCACAGAAGAATTATCAAAATCTATTCTCAAAACTTATGGTGTTAAAGTTCCACCTTTTGCACTTGTCACTTCTGCTGAAGAAGCAGTCAAACAAGCAAAAAAAATCGGATTTCCACTCGTAATGAAAGTCGTATCCCCCCAAATTTTACACAAAACTGATGTTGGCGGTGTTAAAGTTGGACTAGATAATGTCAATGATGTCAAAAAGACATTCAAAGACATGTATGGCAGACTATCTAAAAAGAAAGGAGTTGAAGTAAAAGGAATTCTTCTTGAAAAGATGGTTCCAAAAGGTGTTGAACTAATTGTTGGTATTCAAAACGATCCACAGTTTGGTCCAGTAATTATGGTTGGACTAGGTGGAATTATGACTGAAGTTATGAAAGATGTTGCATTTAGAATGCTACCTATTTCAACTTCAGATGCAAAATCAATGCTAAATGAACTCAAAGGCTCAAAATTACTCAAAGGATTCAGAGGAAGTGAATCCATTGATACAAACATGGTTGCAAAGATGCTTGTGCAAATTGGAAAATTAGGGGTGGAAAATGCAGATTACATCAACAGCATTGACTTTAACCCGGTAGTTGTTTATCCAAAATCACACTTTGTAGTAGATGCAAAAATTATTCTAAATAATGAAATCAAAAAGAATTCAATCTCAAAAGCTAAACCAAACATTGAATCAATGGAGTCCTTCTTTACTCCAGAGTCTGTTGCACTAGTAGGTGCATCTGCAACACCTGGAAAGATTGGTAATTCCGTATTAATTGCACTTGGAAAACAAGATTACAAAGGTAAAGTATACCCAATTAATCCTAAACAAGAGTCAATTCTTGGAATCCAATGTTATCCATCATTAGATGCAATTAACGAAAAGGTTGACTTGGTTGTTGTTTGTATTGATCTTGCAGAATGCGGACCAATTATGAAGACTTGTGCAAACAAAGGCATTCACAATGTTGTAATCGTTTCAGGTGGAGGAAAAGAGCTTGGTGGTGACAGAGCTGCAATGGAAGCTGAAGTAAAAGAATTATCTCTAAAACACAAAATCCGCGTAATTGGTCCAAACTGTATTGGAATGTTTAATGCTGCAAATCGTCTTGACTGTGCATTCCAAGGACAAGAAAGAATGATCCGTTCAAAATTAGGAAATGTTGCATTTTTCTCACAAAGTGGAACCATGGGAATTAGTATGTTAGAAAGTGCCGATGTGTTTGGCTTATCCAAGATGATTAGTTTTGGTAATCGTTCTGATGTAGATGAAGCAGATATGATATGGTATGCTGCAAATGATCCTCAAACTAAAGTAATTGGATTATATGTTGAAGGATTTGGTGATGGTAGAAAATTCATCAATACTGCCCAACGTGTAATGAAAGAGCAAAAGAAACCAATCGTAATTTGGAAGAGTGGAAGATCTGAAGCAGGTGCAAAACAAGCTGCATCACATACAGGTTCTCTTGGTGGTTCAAATGCAATCATCATGGGAGCATTCAAACAAGCAGGAATTATTTCAGTTGATAGTTATCAAGAACTGGTTGGAGTCTTAAAGGCCCTAACATGGCAACCTCCTGCAAAGGGAAATCGTGTTGCTATGACAAGTAATGGCGCTGGTCCAATGATTGGTGGAATTGATCAATTAGAAAGATTAGGTCTTACTATTGGAAAGTTGTCACCAGAACTTCTCAAAAAAATGAAGGAACGTTTTCCACCAACTGTTCCAATTCATAATGGTAATCCCGCAGATGTAGGTGGTGGTGCAAATGCAGATGATTATAGATTTGTCATCCAGCAATTTCTTGACGAAAAGAATATCGATATTGCTATGCCCTGGTTTGTTTTCCAAGATGATCCACTTGAAGAAACAATAGTTGAATATCTAGCTGAATTATCAAAGAAAAAACAAAAACCAATTCTTGCTGGCGGTAACGGTGGCCCATATACTGAAAAAATGACAAAATTGATTGAGGCAAATAATGTTCCAGTTTACAGTGATCTTCGAACTTGGGTTGCAGCTGCATCTGCATTAGCTCAATGGGGCAAAGTACTCGGGAAATAGATAACATTTAAGTCCAGCACAACTTGGGAAAATATTATGTCTCTAGTTACCACATCAACTTCTGATGGCATATGCACTGTCAAAATAAACAGACCTGACAAACTCAATGCCATGAATAGTGATGTTGCAAAAGAACTCATCAAAACTTTTGAAGCCATAGACAAAGATGACAGTGTTAAAGTAATCATCTTGACTGGTGAAGGAGAAAAGGCATTTTCTGCAGGTGCAGATATTGAATACATGTCAAAAATTTCTCCGGATGAATCAGTTGCATATGCAAAGACAGGACAACTTGTAACTTCTACAGTTGAGCTTGTAAAGCAACCAACAATTGCAGCCATTAACGGTTTTGCACTTGGTGGAGGTTGTGAGCTTGCAATGTCCTGTGACATTAGAATTGCAGCAGATACTGCCAGACTTGGCCAACCAGAAGTCACAATTGGAATTCCTCCTGGATGGGGTGGAACACAAAGATTGATGAGAATTGTGGGAATAGCAAAAGCAAAAGAACTTGTCTATACTGGTAAAATGATCAAAGCAGATGAAGCAAAGGAAATTGGTCTTGTGAATCAAGTAGTTCCACTTGCGTCACTGCAAGAAGAAGCTTTTAAAATGGCACAGCAAATTGCTGCAAACTCTACAATGGGTGTTCAAATGGCAAAAGTTGCAATTAACAAAGGAAGAAATGCAGATCTTGACACTGGGCTCGCAGTTGAACTCCTAGCTTGGAGAAACTGTTTTACTCATTCTGATAGAGCAGAGCGAATGACAGCTTTTGTAAATAAATCGAAAAAATAATCATCCCTAACTTTCTTATTTTCTTGAATTACTAGTAGGCTCGGTATGAAAAGCTTATTATAATTTAAAACGCCACTTGTGTTATTATGGCATCTGAACAAACACAGAAAATGATCACTGTTACACCAAAAGCAGCTGAAAAAATCAAAGAATTCATGAAAGAAGAAGCCGATAGTCCTCAATACCTTAGAGTTTATGTTCAAGGCGGCGGTTGTTCTGGTCTATCTTATGGAATGGGCTTTGAAAAAGCACCAGAAGAAGATGACTTGGTCATGGAAGAAACTGGTATCAAACTGCTTGTAGACAGCTACAGTGTTGATCATCTAAAAGGTGCAAACGTAGACTATATTGAAAGCCTAATGGGGTCTGGATTTAAAATCAACAATCCAAATGTTACAAAATCCTGTTCATGTGGTCATTCATTTAGCACTGAATAAACAATATTATTTTTCATTTTTAGATTATCTAGTGTAAACTATATTGTACAAGCACAATTTTTGTAAGATCTCTTTACTTTATTAAAAATACTTGCGATACCCTCATATATCGAGAATCAAACCCCAAATTATGATAATTAAGGAGATGAAGAAAGTATGTCCAATAAATCAGGAATTGTCAAATATCATGTTAAACTTTCCTTTGAAGTTGACGGACTTGTTGAACGAGCAGATATAATCGGGGCTATCTTCGGTCAAACCGAAGGACTGTTAGGTCCAGAGATGAATCTGAACGAGCTACAACGAGTTTCTAAAGTTGGTCGTATAGAAGTAAATACAAAATCTACTTCAAATACAACAAACGGCGATGCTCTTATTCCAATGAGTACTGATATTGATACTTGTGCATTAATTGCAGCTGGAATAGAGAGTATTGATAAAGTTGGTCCATTTGACTGTGTTTTCAAATTAGAAGCAATTGATGATGTAAGAGCCGCAAAAAAAGATGACATTGTAAGACGTGCTAAAGAAATCAAACAACGCTGGGCTACTAAAACAGTCAGTGAAGGAGAAAGTATGTTAAAAGATGTTCATGAAGGTGATTCTAAAAGACTATCCACATATGGTCCATCAAAACTCACATGTAGTTCTGGTGTATTTGACGCCACTTGGATAATACTAGTTGAGGGCAGAGCCGATGTCATTAATCTTCTCAGAGCTGGTTATGATAATGCAATTGCAATTGAAGGTGCAAAAATTGATGAATCCATCAAAGAATTATGTGCTTCAAAAAACACCGTAGTTGCATTTATTGATGGTGACCGGGCTGGCGGATTCATTCTAAAAGAACTCAAATCTGTTGTAAATATTGATTATGAATTAAGAGCAGACACAGGAGTAGAAGTTGAAGAGTTAACTCCCCAAAGACTGGATGAAATTTTAAGACCAATAGCTGATGAAATTAAAAGTGGAAAACCTGCAGTATCTCTTCAAAGTGCAGATGATAAACCCCTTGCTGAAATAGCATCCAGAGTTTTTCCAAATCTCAATGAAACACTTGAAGCTGTAGCATTAGATGAAAATGAAAAAGAAATTTTCAAAGTTCCAATTAGTGAAGTAGTTAGCAAACTCTCAACTCAATCTGGAATCAAGTATCTTTTGTTGGATGGTATTATTACTCAGAGATTGTTAGAAGGTGCCAAAAATGCTGGAATTGAATGCGTTGTTGGACATAGAGTTGCAAAGTTAACAAACTCTGATGGACTAAATCTAAAAACATTCGGTGACCTAGGCGTAGCATAGGGTTCATTGATGACTGAACTAAAAATTCAGCACATCTTAACTCTCACTTATCTTCTTTCTAAAGGTGCAAAGCATAATTTTGTCACGGTTACCACTGATTCCTTAGGTAAGAGCATCAAAAAATCTCAGCAAGCTGCATCTAAACATCTCCTTGAATTAGAAAACAATCAATTCATTGAGAGAATAATTAGTGGAAGAAACACATCTGTAAAGATCACTCCAAAGGGTTTTTCTGAAATGGTAAAGCTATCTGCTACACTTCAAAAAAATCTTGATTCATCTCCTTCCCATGTTGAACTAAAAGGAACTTTGATCTCAGGTATGGGTGAAGGCGCTTATTACATGTCTCTAAAAGGATATACAAAACAATTCAAATCCAAAATTGGTTACATTCCATTTCCTGGAACCCTTAATGTAAGACTGGATAAAAGAATACATCAAGAAGCAATAAAGCAATTTGAAAATCTGAGTGGAATTACAATTGAAAGTTTTTCAGATGGAAAAAGAACATACGGATGGGTAAAGTGCTTTCATGCAAAAATCAATCAATCAATTAATTGTGAACTGATAATTCTTGAGAGGACTCACCATGATAATTCTATAATCGAATTAATCTCTAACGTATGTATTAGAAAATCAGGAAAACTAAAAAATGGCTCTCAAGTTACAATAACAATTCCAATCCAGTCGTGATTTTCTTCTTATCTTATGTACAATTCTAAATACCGTGAATGGATTCGCCGTATTCTTTTTCTATTTTAGAGCTAGAGCTTTCTGGAATTGGAGATTGCAATCTTGCCACACTTGCATCGAGATTAATTTTTTTACATCCGTCTATGATGAATTTTTCTTGATGCACTTGATCATACCCTAATGCAATTATCTGTGGTTTTACAAGATTAACTGTCTTGAAAATATCATCTTCTTGTCCTACGAGACAAAGATCTACCATTACTAGTGAATTAACTAATTCCTGTCTCTGCTCTTTACTGTGTAATGGCTGTCTTTTTTTCATTTTCACCGCAGTATTGTCAGTGGCCACCACTACTATCAAAACATCTCCTAGTGCTTTTGCTGCATTAAGTGTATGAATATGCCCTGGATGAATTATATCAAAAACACCTCCTGCTAAAACAACTCGAAGTGAAGACCTACCAAGTTCAGTTAATGTGGTTCTATCTTCTTTTATTAATTTATTTTTTGCAAGTTCGTCGATTTTTGAATTGATGATATTTTCTGTAAATCCTTTTTTTGTTTTAAGATTGTCTATGGGTGATTTGCCAGTTATTTCTGCTAGATACATTTCAATTAAAATTGATTTTTCTATTACGTCCAATATTATTTTCTAAAACTACTCTCTCTTTAATTCATCGATACTATTACATTTTTGGCTCAAGGCCCTTTGCTAATCTCAGTGCATCTACCAAGCCATCTGCATAACCTATACTCAAAATTGCAACTTCATCCTGACCGTCTTCTAGAAATCTTTCTGCATCTTGAATATACAATTTAGCATTTTCAAGAATCACTTTGAATTCTTTTTGATCTTTGTAGTATGGTGTTATTTCTTCTAATGCCTCTCTTATCATTGGAACATACTTTTCCATCATTTGGTTTGAAATTTTCTTTGTTTTTTCTGAATTATCTTGCGGTTCATCTATACATTTTCCAAGTATTTTTAATGCATCTGATTCTGTAAAATGAAGTCTTCCTGTGATAATTATTGTGTGTGGTGGTTTGCCAAAATCTATTTTTTTTAGGCTTGAAATTTTTCCTGATATGATTGACTGATCTTTGAATCCAATTCTCGATGCAACTATTGCATGTGTTGATAGATCAATCACGTTTCTTTTTTGTCCTTTTTCAGTCTCTATTAATCCAATTAATGCATCTTTTGGATCCATGAAAAAATTCTTGTCTTGATTATACTCTAATAGTAATACGGTGTGATTTCCTTCTATGATGTTTTTGTAAATTATATAATATGGCGTTGTCAGCGATTTCATCTCACTCATTATGGTTGCAATTCTTCCAATTTTGTAAAAATGGAGACCACATTCCCCTATCATTGAAGTCAGAGATGATGATGCATGTATTGAATAGGTCTTTATTTTTTCTTGTATTGCTCTTGTTCTTAATTCAATATGGGTAGTGGCAATGTAAGGATCTCCATAAGATAGTAAGACGACTTTCTTTGTTTTTGCATGTTTTAGAATTTCATTCCCATCTTCAACTAGCCATCTTTTGCCCTGCTTGAATTCTCCTTTGGTCATCTTTTTGATTTTTAACATATCTGATTTTCCAATTGGGCTGGTAAATTGCTCGAGGTATACAATATCTGCTTTTGATAAAACTTCTAGAGCTTCAACAGGGATTGATTTTGAACCTGAAATTCCTAATCCTACAAACCAAAGCATTACTACATATTTTTATCATGCAGTCTTTTTAAATGGTGTATCATTCTCTTTAAAACTTCAATTCCTCTTAGGTATTCATCAATTGATACCTTTTCATCTATTGTGTGAGCTTCATGTGGATCACCTGGACCATATGTGACTACAGGAATCTTCCATTGATTTCCTATCACATTCATGTCTCCCGTTCCAGTTTTTCTAATTAAAGTTGGTCTTGTATGTTCTACATCCATAACTCCTAAAGTAAATGCTCTTACTATGGCAGAATCATGTGGTGCTTCAAAAGGTTCTGTTTCATCTATAATTGAATAATATGCCTCAACTTTTCTTCTTTGAGCTATTTCATTTACTAACACTGAAATTTTCTGTTCTACTATTTTGCAATTTGTATCTACAGGAATTCTAATGTCAAAAGTTGAAACACATTCTTTTGGTGTAACATTGTGACTGATTCCTCCGTTAATCTCAGTTAATGTTGCAGTTAACAACATCCCTTTACTTTTTTTCTCTTGATCTGACTCTAATCCTTTTTTGAGTTCTTTTGCAAAGATCATTGTTTCTTCAATAGAATTTTTTGAAAGCCAAGGTGCACTTGCATGAGCACTATCATCCACACTTACTTTGAGATTAATTGCCAATCTTCCTTTGTAGGCAATTGTTACTTGCTTTATTCCGCTTGGTTCCCCAAATACAGCATAATCTACATCAATGTGGTTCTTGACTAGGTTTTTCACACCTGTAGCATTTCCTTCCTCATCTACAGTGCCAACAAAAATCACGGTACCATTATTGTTCTGAACTGAAGCAGCAGCAAACAACATTGCCATTAATGGAGCCTTTGCATCTGATGCACCACGACCGTAAAGTGAATCTCCTTCTTTTCTAACTTTGACTTTTCCAGGAACAACATCCATGTGTCCACATAGTAATATTTTTGGTGAACCTGTCCCTTTTTTTGCAATGATGTTGCCCACCTCATCTATGTGAATATCTTCAAATCCTAAATCGTCACATTTGTCTGCAAGAAATTCTGCCATTGTCTTTTCATTGAGTGAAGGCGTGTACAATCGAAGTGCTTTTTCAAGCATCTTCACTGCAAATCTTGGTGTGACTGTAAATGTTGTTTCCAATTCTCACTTGTTGTTTTTTATTACGTAGTCAATCATTAAGGAAGGTATGTCTACTCCACACACTCTTACAGTATTTTTGTATTCAGTTGTATTGTTAACTTCATGAACTACTAATCCCCGTTCATTACTTTCCATCAAATCCACTCCTACTATATCTCCTTGAACTGCATTTTTTGCTTTAATACACATCTCTTCCATCTCTGGTGTTACTTTACATTCTTCTGCTGTTCCGCCTAAAGCCATGTTTGTTTTCCAATTTCCATTTCCTGAATTTCTGTAAATTGCTGCAACAATCTTATCGCCTACCATTATTGCCCTGATGTCTCTTGGTGGTCTATTTACAAATTCTTCTAAATAATGAACTTGGTATATTGGATACATGCTTTCTCTGCTTTCAATAATTCCTTCTGCTGAATCTTTATCATTTAGTTTTGAAATTAATCTGCCCCAACTACCAACAGTTGGTTTGATTACTTTTGGATATCCATGTGTTTCTAGGTGTTCTATTGCAGCATCTTTTGAAAATGCAACCGCTGCATATGGTGTTGGAACTCCGTATTTTTTTAATAGCATATGTGTAAATAATTTATTTCCTGCAAAAATTCCTGTATTAAGACAATTAATTACATTCACCCCCATTCCTTCAAGAGCTGCAGTTGAGTGCAGATTTCTATAATAGCTTACGCATCTTTGAATAACTGGTCCATAATCTTCTGGTTTTTTTCCTAAATCTAATGCTAAATTCTTACAGTCAACCATCTGTATGTTTATGTTCTTTTTTCTGCCAGCTTCTAATAGAGCCTTTTCTTCCCAACGGATGGTATCATAAAGAATTGTAACGTCAGGACTCACTGCCCCCAATCCTCGCCAACCGATTGGGCAGGCTTTAATTGGAAACCGTTTGAGCCTTTTGCTAATTCAAAACTTGCGCCACATTCCGGACATGTTACAATTTCCCCTTCCACAGCATCTTTTGGAACAGAAATATCTGCATCACATTCTTCACATTTTGACATGTTTTCTCCTCACTTTCCCTCTTTATTTATCATTAATTATCTTTTTTTCAAGTCTGTCTGCTAGTGGAATTTCAATTAAATCTCCCATTCTGAGTTCTTTTAGACCTGCAGCTACTGCCTTGGCACCAGCATCATCTTTTTCAAGACCTAAAATTGACATCAAGTATGCGGCACCAGTTTTTCCTGCTAATTCCCCAAAGACGATTCTTCGTGTGTTTCCAACTGCTCTTGGTGGAATTGGTTCATAGGCTGCAGGATTTCGTAGTATCGCTGCAAGATGTGTTCCTGCTTTGTGTTTGTATGCAGAAGAACCTACAATTGGTTTTGAATCATATGGTTTAATTGAAGTATACTCCTCAATTAGCCTAGACAAATCTAGTAACATATCTAATCTGA
Source organism: Nitrososphaeraceae archaeon (assembly GCA_025930495.1). Classification (GTDB taxonomy): domain Archaea; phylum Thermoproteota; class Nitrososphaeria; order Nitrososphaerales; family Nitrosopumilaceae; genus Nitrosarchaeum. The sequence goes on along the minus strand of JAICOU010000001.1, from coordinate 4,782 downwards.
AATCATTTGGTGATTTGTATAGGTATGTTAATGCTACTGCTACCTCTGCAAGAGGTGGAATACCTGTTCTTTCTCCTATTCCGTCAATTGTGGTATGTATCTGATCTACTCCCGCATCACATGCAGAAAATGCGTTAGCTACTGCAAATCCTATATCATTGTGAACATGTGCATCAAGTGGAACGTCTATTGCATTTCTTACTGTTTTCACAAAATTATACATCCCTATTGGGCGCATAATTCCAACGGTATCTGGCAAACTTATTCTGTCTACTCCTGCCTCTTCAATTGCCTTACACACCTTTAACAAAAATTCTGGCTCTGCTCTGCTTCCATCTTCAACTGTAAATCTAATTTTTAGTCCATGTGATTTTGCATATTCTACTGTTTCAACTGCTCTGTTCAATGCTTCTTCTCTTGTAATTCGTAGCTTGTCTTTTAGATGGATATCTGAAATTCCAAGATATGCAGCACACCATTTTGCATCACAGCTTAATGAAATGTCTATGTCTTCTTTGAGAGCTCTTCCATGAGATACGATGTCTGCTTTTAATCCCTGCTTGATAATTGTTTTAGTTGCTTCTTTGTGATCTTTGGAAACAACTGGTGAAATTTCAATTTGATCTACTCCAAAATAATCTAGCATCCATGCAATCTGTATTCTTTGTTTATTTGTAAATGAAACTCCTGGATGTTGTTCTCCTTCTCTCAGAGTACTGTCTAATACTTTGATCTTCTTTGGATTTTTGTCGTATGCATTGTAAATGTCTGCATAGTGATTCGGATCTTTCATTACAGAAAACGTTCACATAAATTGAGAATATAAATATATTCGTACTATTTTCGCTGAAACTTACTTGTGATGATCCTAATTTAGGCAAGTATGGAAATTATAAACCGAAAGTCGTTTTATGCTACTTTTCTTAAAATAATTACTGTGTTGGTGTCAATCACCCCTGGAATTTTTCTTAATGCATCTATACTGCTGTTTATTTCAGAGATATTTGTTGCGCTGATTATTGTAGTTATGTCGTACTGACCTGTAATTTCATAAACTGTTTTAACTCCTTCTAATTTTGCAAGTTTTTCTGAAACTTTTGATGTATCTGTTGCAGAATCTACAGATATTAACACAATAGCACTTGTAGCGTTTTCTTCTCCTATCTCAACAGTAAATCTTTTGATAGTTTTACTGTCTACAAGATTTTTTACTCTTCTTCTAACAGCTGATTCTGATAATTTTAGTTTCTTTCCAATATCTACAAAAGATTCTCTAGAGTCTTCTTTAAGGAAATTTATTATTTTTTCATCAACTTTGTCTTTATACATTATTTTTTTGCTCCTCTTTAGTAAGTACGATATCTAGGGTTTGTAAAACTTTCGTTATGTCTTCTTTAGATATTACTAATGGTGGAAGAATTCTTAGAATGTTTCTACCTGAATATAGCATTAGAATTCCTTCTTTCATAAGGTTCATTAGAATATCTTTTACCTCAAACTTTAATTCTACTCCTATCATCAATCCCTTTCCTCTGATTTCTCTAATTATGGAATGTTTTTCTTTTAATTTTTCTAAACCTTCTCTGAATAGTTTCCCCATCTTCTCAGAATTTTCAATCAGACCGTCTTGTGTAAGTGCTTGTAATGTTGCTATTCCAGCAGCACAAGAAAGAGGATTTCCTCCAAATGTCGATGAATGTTCTCCTTTACTCATCGAAGCAAGAATGTCTGGTCTTACTAAAGTTGCACCCATTGGAACTCCTCCGGCAATACCTTTTGCAAGACATAAAATATCTGGTGCAGTATTCCAATGATCACACGCCCATAGTCGTCCTGTTCTGCCTAATCCTGCTTGTATTTCGTCAAAAATTAGAAGAATTCCTTTTTCGTCACAAACCTTTCTTACTTCTTGTAAAAATCCATCTGGTGCAACATTGATTCCACTTTCACCTTGAATTGGTTCTAAAATAACAAATGCAGTATCTTCATCAATTGTAGAACGAAGAGATTCAATATCTCCAAATGATGCAAAAGAAACTTTTTCAACTAGCGGTTCAAATGCTTTTTTGTATTTTGGATTAAATGTTAATGAGAGGGCCCCAAGAGATTTTCCATGATATGATCCTTTCATTGCAACCATTCCTTTTTTGCCGGTGAATTTTCTTGCAAATTTTATTGCAGCTTCTATTGCTTCTGCACCACTGTTGTTTAGGTGAACTTGAGTCAGTCCTTTTGGTGCAAGACCAATTAATGTTTTGAGAAATTCTTCTCTAGTTTTATTGTATAATGAACTGTGTACTGTGATTATTTTGTCTACTTGTTCTTTGATTGCTTTTACAACTCTTTTATTTTGATGTCCGACAATTGCTACACCGTATCCTCCCATACAATCAATGTACTCTTTTCCATCAATATCCCAAACATGAGATCCAACTCCTTTTTCAATTGTAACTGGAAATCTTTGATATAGACCTCCCATAAAGTCATCTTCAGTCATGTTTAATCACCGTACAGTTATCGTGTGCTATGGCCGATGATATAGGATTTTCTCTTTGACCATTTGCAATGAGTGCTTCTTTTACTCCCATGTCTAGAGCTTCAGTAGATGCAAGAATTTTCTTTTCCATACCTGGACCTACCTTTGGTCTGATTTCCTTTGCTTCTGCTAATGTTAGTTTGGTTACAAGTTTGTCATCCATGAAAAGTCCATCTACATTTGTTATGAACAACACTTTGTCAGATCCTACACTTCCTGCTACATATGCTGCTGCTCTGTCTCCGTCAACATTGAGAAACTCTGATTCTTCACTAATTGCAATAGGTGAAATTACAGGCGTCAAACCTTGATCTAAAAGTGATTTAATGAAATCTGAATTGACTTTTGTAATTTTACCTGTATATCCTCCATCGATTGCCTGTTTTCGACCTTTTTCATTAATGATTAATAGTGTTTTTTTTCTCTCTGCTTGAATTACTTTGGCATCAACACCAGAAAGACCAATTGCATTGATTCCATTTTTTTGAAGCATTTGAACAATTGTTTTATTGATTCGTCCAGACATTACCATTGTAAAAATTTCTACTGTTTCTTTGTCTGTGTATCTACTTTTTATTCCGCTAGGTGATGTTACGAATTTTGGTTCTTTTCCAAGTTGCTCACAAACTTTTGTAACTTCTTTTCCTCCACCGTGAACTATGATTATTCCTTCTGTCTCTGCAACTTTTTTAATATCTGAAATAGTTGATGGATGTAAATTATCTACTACGCTTCCACCGATTTTGATTGTGATCATTTCTATACTGGAGTGAGCGGTGTGTATCTCAAGCCGTCCATTTCATCAAAACCACACATGACGTTCATATTTTGTATGGCAGAACCGGCTGCACCTTTCATTAGATTATCGGATGCTGAAATAGCAATCAATCTATGATTTTCTTCATCTATATCAAAACCTATATCACAAAAGTTTGAACCAACTACAAATTTTGGATCTGGGAATTTATACAATCCATTTTTATCTCGAATCAATCGAATAAATTTTTCTTGACCATAAGCTTCACGATATATTTTCCATATTTCTTTTTCATCAATATCTTTTTTCATAAATGTGTGATTTGTACATAAAATTCCACGAACTACATCTACTGCATGTGGACTCATTGAGACACGAATTTTCTTTCCTGCAATTTCACTTAGTTCTTGTTCTATTTCACCGGTGTGTCTGTGTTTTGCTGGCTTGTATGGTCTGATGACTCCTGCTCTCATTGCATGCGCAGTTCCTGAACCGGAACCTGCCCCTGATGAACCAATCTTAGAATCTACAATGATATGTTCTAAATCAATTAGATCATTTCGAATAAGTGGTGCAAGTGCTAACATGGAAGTTACTGCCATACACCCTGGACAAGAAACTAGTTGTGCTTTTTTGATTTGCTCTCTGTGTAACTCTGGAACCCCAAATACTGATTTTGGTAAATAATCTGGATGTGGATGTTCCCAGCCATACCATTTATCATAATCTGCAGGATTGTGCAATCTATAATCTGCACTCAAATCTATAACCTTTAGACCTCTATCATACAATGCTTTTACAATTTCAGTTGCGGTTCCATGTGGAACTGCAGTAAATACTATATCGCATTTATCTGTCATTTTATCATAATCTAATTCCGAAAAAGTTAGATCGGTAAATCCTTTCAAACTGGGTTGAATTCTATGAAGATACTCACCAACATGTTGTCGTGAGGTGACCATTGCGATCTCTACATCTGGATGATTTACTAAGAGGCGAAGTGTTTCTCCTCCAACATAACCTGATGCTCCTACAACACCAACTTTCATGATAATCCTCCCGTAAGGAAGTATAATTTATTTCCTAACATAGTTTAAAGCAAATTCTACCATTTCTTTTGGAATATTTCGTCGTGACACTCTTGCCAACCCCTTAAACTCAACAGTATTGTTAACCTCATGTACTACCAACCCTCGCTTTTCATCTTCCATTATGTCGATCCCTAAAATTCCTCCGCCCATAGCTTTTGATGCTTTTGTAGATATCTCTTCGATCTCTTTTGTGATCTCACATAATTCTGGATCTGCTCCTAATGCTATGTTTGTTTTAAAACCCCCTGATGATTTTCTATACATGGCAGCTATTGGTTCATCACCAACTGTGATAACCCGAATATCTCTTGGTGGTCTATTTATCAATTCTTGAAGATAGAAAATTCTATCATGTGGGCTATCTGTAATATCTCTAATCTCAAATAATGCATCTGCGG
>JAICOU010000035.1 GCA_025930495.1 Nitrososphaeraceae archaeon | reverse complement strand
TTAGATAATACAGAAACGCAAACTGGAATTTATGCAATTCAGATAATTAATTTTAAAGAAGGAATCACAGCAAAAATATTAGATCCATTTGACAAAGAAATAGAATCTCAATTAATTGATGAGGAAGTTTTTGAAGGACGATTCAACATTGCAGTGTCAGGAATATACAAATTAGTTATTGAAAATACAGACGAAAAAGAAATCAAAGTCTTTGGAGTGATAGGACCAGAACCAGATGCAGGTAAGAAATCATTAGGATTCATTTCCCTATATATTCTCATAATTGGATTGATTGGAATGGTAGGAGTTGCCATTTATGCAATCAAAAATCGTAAGAAATCTTTTAGTTAAGATAACTATCCATTTTTTCCAATCCTTCAATTGTTGCATTAAAGGTATCACTGTTTTCTACAATTTGAGTTAATTTTTCAGTATTTGCAGAAAAGATAGATTTTCCATTATTAGAATTTTTCAAAATAAATCCATGATCTACCAAATAAGAAAGCCTTTCAAAAACCTCACTTTCAGAAATAGAAGATTTTTCTGCCAAAAAAGAACATTCTTTTTCACCATCTTCTAATTCAGCTAAAATAGATGACGTGATCGGATCAAACATACAATCAACTACTTTTTCTCTATCAAAAGTATTATCCATTTATAATCATCAATTTTTATGTGAATTTATAACTTTTCTAAGTGAAAATTGCGCATGATTTACACCAATAGAATAATTAGTAAAATATTGTAATTACAAATAATGCAGAAATTGTGTATTAAAGATACATCAGGAAAAGGAGAACATTGTTTCTGTATCGAAATAGATGCTCAAAGAGGAGTAAAGAAATGCTGCAAATGCAATCAATGGAATGTGCAAGGCAAAGACTGGACAGAAGATTCAGACTTTAGATAAATTTTAGAATTGAACTCGATATCTCAGATCGGAGGCTAAACTAAGAAATTAACTATGAAAATCATAATATTTGACTCATACTAATCCTCTTTGAAATACACCTAATTGACGCCTAGCATGGTTTTTATCGGGGTAACTAAGAATTTTTCAATACTTGAGCACTCAAGAATTTAGACACATTGTTAGGATTGTAGGAAATGATATTCCTGGAGCTAAAAAGGCTATTGTGGGATTAACCCAGATTAAAGGGATAGGATATAATTTTGCTACAGCAATTCTAGATACATTAAAAATTAATACTAATACAAATATCGGTTTTCTATCTGAATCTAATGTTCAATCAATTGAAAAATTAATTACCAATCCCATAGCAGGAAATTTTCCAGTGTGGTTTCTTAACAGAAGAAAAGACATTGAGACTGGAGGAAATATGCATCTATTGACATCAGACATTCCATTTACTTTAAGAAACGATATAGAAAGAGAGAGAACCACCAATAGTTGGAGAGGTTATCGTCACATGTATGGATTAAAAGTTAGAGGACAGTGTACAAGAACTACAGGCAGAAAAGGAGGAGCAGTAGGTGTGGCCAAAGCTGGAAAACCAGTTCCTGCACAAGCAGCAGCTGCACCGGCAGCAACAGCAGCTGCACCGGCAGCAACAGCAGCTGCACCGGCAGCCGCAAAACCTGCTGCAGAAAAGAAAGCAGCCCCTGCGGAGAAAAAGAAATAGGTGAATTGAATGGGAGATCCTAAATATCCAAGAAGAATGTGGAGAAAACCAAAGAGACCACTAAATTATGAATTAAAAATGGAGGAACTAAAAACTCTCGGCACATTTGGTTTAAGATCAAAAAGAGAATTATGGAAAGCGCACACAGAATTATCTCGTGTCAGACATCAAGCAAGATCATTACTTGCTTTAAGACAAGAGATTAGACTAGAAAAGGAACCAATTTTGATGAAGTCATTATCAAGAATAGGATTGGTCAGTAATGAATCCACATTAGATGATGTACTCAATCTTCAAGTAAATGATTTACTCTCACGCAGATTACAAACACTAGTATCAAGAAAGTTTGGATTTAAAACACCATATCAAGCAAGACAGGCGGTAATTCATGGGCATATAATGATCGGAGATAGAAAAGTAAACATTCCATCATACATTGTAACATTGGATGAAGAAAAAAATATTCATTTTTCACCAGAATCCAACATTCCAAGCATGTTAGAAAGTACTAAACCAGAATCAAAACCTGAAATTGATGCAGTTACAGAGACAACTGAAGTAGAATCTTAGAATAGAAAGATTTTCAATTGAATAACTACAAGAATAGGTTTAACAGTAAATAACCCCTCATATTATCAGATAGATCAGTCATGTGTTCAATTATCGGTTATTATGGAAATGAAATAGCAGCACCAATAATAGTCAAAGGACTGAAAAGGATGGAATATCGTGGATACGATAGCGTTGGGGTTGCAACTGAATCAAATAATCATATTGAGACAAAAAAAGGAGTTGGAAAAGTACAAGAAGTAAATGCCAAGATTCAACTTGATATATTACCTGGAAAAGTTGGAATAGGTCACACTAGATGGGCAACTCATGGAAAAGTGACAGATGCAAATGCACATCCACATTCTAGTAGTTCTGGAAAACTTGCAATAGTGCATAATGGAATTATAGAAAATTTCGAACAACTAAAGAAAGAATTAGAAAAAGACGGATATGTTTTCAAAAGTGAAACAGACAGTGAAGTAATAGCTAATTTACTTCAAAAAAATTATGAGATATCTAAGAATGTTAAAAGTGCAATAATCAAAACAGTTTCAGAATTAAGGGGTCATTATGCATTTGTTGCAATGTTTGAAAATGGGCAATTGGCAGCTGCAAGATTTCATGAACCATTAATTGTTGGAATTGGAAAAAACAGTTATTTTCTCTCAAGTGATGTTTTAGGATTTATTGAACAAACAGATAATGCCATTTACATTGAAAATGGTAATTTTGTCATAATTGATAAAGACAGATTACAAATTTTAGATTTTAATGGAGAAAGCGTAAAACAGCAAATTACTAAAGTATCAAAAGAATTTGCAGATGCATACAAGGGAGATTACGCACATTTTACTCTAAAAGAAATTTCAGAGCAGCCAGATACTATATTCAAAGCAGGGGAAAATACAAAAGATGCAATTAAAAATGCAGCAAGTTATATCAAAAATTCAAAGAACATCTACATAACTGGCAGTGGAACTAGTTATAATGCAGCGTTGATTGCAAAACAAGTTTTATCCAAATATGCAAAAATAAAATCAGACGCGATAATGTCAAGTGAATTACAATTTTCTTCAGATACAATTGAACCAAATTCCACATTAATTGCAATTTCACAGAGTGGTGAAAGTGCAGATGTATTAGAAGCAGTAAATATTGCAAAAAAAGTAAACTGCAAAGTTATTTCCATAGTAAACTCACTTACATCATCTTTGGCAAGAGAATCAAATATTGTAATTGGAATGAATTGCGGTCCAGAGATAGGCGTTGCGGCAACAAAAAGTTTTACATCTCAAATGATCATAATATACAAAATCACAGAAGAGTTGTGCAACGGAAAGCTTGAAATTAATTATAAAGAAATATCAGAAGCAATTTCAAAAATTCTTGAAAATCATGCTCAAATTAGGCACATTGCTAAAGAAATTAAAGAAATTTCAGATATCTATGTTCTAGGTAGAGGAATTCATTATCCAATAGCAATAGAATCTGCTTTAAAATTAAAAGAGCTAACATACATTCATGCAGAAGGAATACCTGGTGGAGAATTAAAACATGGTCCATTAGCACTTATGGATTCCAATGTATTTGTAATTATCATCAACCCAAATGATTCAACATATTCAGATACATTGACAAGTGCTAGAGAAATTAAAGCACGTGGTGCAAAGATCATCGGTATATCAGATGAAAAAAGTGACGTCTATGATTATTGGATAGAGATTCCAAAAACAAGCGAATTAACATATCCTATTTCAGAAACAATTCCAATACAGTTGCTTTCATATTATGCTGCAATTGAAAAAAATGCTGATCCTGATTATCCAAGAAACTTGGCTAAATCAGTCACAGTGAAGTAAAAAGTCGATGATATTCTTTTTCAGATAATGTTAAAAAATGAGTAGAGTCGTTTCCAGTTTTTATCATAGACGCGATAATACTGCCACCTGCACCAACACCTTCTTTTGCAAATCCTTGTGAGAATGCTTTTAGTCCTGAAAATTTAGAATTCTCTAGTCCGGGGTTAACAGCGATTACAGGAATGTCTGCAATTTCTGAAACAAGTGATATAAAATTAGCATTGTTATCATTAGAGATGTAAGAAGTAGTTCCAATAGCAGTGTTTTGTTCATTGAATCCAATTTTTGAGGCAAATGCTAAAACAGCAGCCATTTGAGTACCACCTGCTAACATTACTTTAGTGATTTCAGATGCGGAACTTAACATACCAGCTACAAAAGCAATCATAGGATCACCAACTTCAGCTATTACATGATATGGATTATCGGAAGTTAATCTCCCTAATGCCAGATTAACAATTTGATTTTTTAATTCAACCGGATTATTTGGAATACTAGAACTTACCTTAGCTTGGAATCCTAATCCTCGTAATACAGCAAGAGCAGTGGTTGTGCCACCAGGAATACTTTCTCCCATTATCAAACAATCAGTCAAAGATGCAAGACTTCTTCCTACCATTCTTCCATAATCTACTGCTTGAGATACTTGAGAATCACTCATTGCAGATTCGACTGAAATGTTTTTCCCATGTACCAAACCAGTGTGGATGAAAGGTAGCTGGGGTGGAATTTTACTTCCAGCATTAATTACAACGTGAGGAATACTGCATGACTCTAATGCAGTTTTAGTAAGTAATGCTGGCGTAGGTTTACCATCAGGAGTCATTGGGATTTTATCAATTGTTTTACAATAACCATAATAGAGATATTCAGCATCTGCTGGAGAAGTGAATTGTATGGAATCTTTATCAGCACCGGCAAATGTAATGCCTGGAATTTCACATGTTTCAGTATAAGAAATTACAAGTGAAAATAAAAAATTTCCAGATTTAAGTGCGTCAAGAAAATCATGAGCTTTGTTTACATTACCAAAAAATTCAAAATCATCTAAATAGGTCATTGTCCCATCATGTCAACAAATTCTTGTTCAGTTCGCTTTTGCATAACAAAATTAGTTATTTTCTCTTGTCCAATTGTAGATGTTAAAGAATGTCCATAATTATGACCAGAATAAAGAATAAGATCATCATTCAACGAATAAAGAACATCAAAAAGACTATGATATTGTTCTTTTGCGCTACCTCCTGGTAAATCTATACGTCCACAATTTCCTACAAAAAGTGTATCACCAGAAAAAAGTTTTCCGTCTCCAATTAAACACATGCTATCTTTAGAATGACCAGGAGTGTGTAAAACAGTTAGTTTTGAATTCCCAAATTCAATTACATCGCCATCTTTGACTGTAATATCATGTTTTAATTCAGAGTTTTCATGTTGGATTATTTTTGCATTAGTTGATTTTATCATTCCTTCATTTCCCAAGGTATGATCAAAATGATGATGAGTGTTGATGATGTATTTTATTTTTAAATTATTTCGTTTGATGATTTGTTCAATTTGATCAAGATCCCAAGAGGGATCAATTATTATTCCTTCATTAGTATCTTCATCTTCCACAACATATGTGAAATTCTGCATATTTCCAACTTGGATTTGGTGAACTTTCATAATACGCCCTCTTCAGCTTCTGGTGGAATCCCTATTTTTTCAACAAATATTTCACCACACAAATCTCTTCTTTTTGACATTCCTCTCTTCATTTTATGAAATGTGACTGTCATGTCACTTTGTACAAAGATATTTGCAGTTTCTCCATTATCAGGATTAACTCCAGATGGGATATCAATGGCAATTTTAAAGCAATTTGAATCATTGATGTATTTTATTGCACTTGCATATGGTTCTCTGATTTCTCCAGAAATTCCAGTTCCTAGTATTCCATCCACAATTATGTCTGAAGTGAAATCAATATTGTCCATACCAGATATCAATTTAACAGATGACATTTTTTCCAGTAGTGACCAATTCCATTGACTTTCTTCAGTTTTTATTTTATCTGGAGTTCCAAGTAAAAATACTACAACTTTTGAACCATAACCTGCAAGATGTCTAGCCATAACTAATCCATCTCCACCATTATTTCCCAATCCAACAAAAATTAAAACATTCTTTGATTCAAGAGTATCAAATTTTTCTGCTAGTCTTTTAACTGCTATAGCACCAGCATTTTCCATCATAAATTTTTTTAAAAAACCCATGTGATGTCCATTATTTTCTATTTGCATCATTTGTGCTACAGATATTTCCACATCTAGAATACATTAGAAGTAAAATAAGAGCTTTGGCAAACGATTTATCCTAGGTTTTGCCCATACACAAATATGACATTGAAAAATGTAAAGCCATCTTTGAATAAAATTGCAAAATCATTATCAGAAGTTCAAGATGCCAGAGAATTTTTGCTAAAAAATACAAGAGAGATAATAATTCTTTGTAGTAAATCCATCATATCAGTACATAAAGGAGATATGAAATCTGCAAAAAATAATTTAAAACAAGCAGATATGTTGCTAAAAAAATACAAGAAAAAAGCTACGTCTGATCTTCGAAGATACATGATTACTCCAGAACAAGAATTTGTTGAGGCCACATCTCTAATTGCTATTGTTGAAAAAAATGAAATTCCTTCAGAAAAGGAATTAGATGTAATGCCAGAATCATATGTTTTAGGATTAATGGATTGTGTAGGAGAATTAAAACGGATGATTTTTGATAAAATCAGAATTGGTGATATAGATAATGCCTCAAGAGTTTTTGAAATAATGGAAAATTTGTATTTGCATTTGTATCCATTTTCAATGTATGATAAAGTTGTAAAAGAAGCTAGAAGAAAAATTGATGTAGATCGTATTTTAGTCGATGATGCCAGAGGTGCAATCACAGAAGAAAAAAGACGCTCTGAATTAATCAAAGCACTAAACAAACTACAAAAATAAAATTTGCATAAAATGAAATTAGTGCGGGTGATGGGATTTGAACCCACGAACTCCTAAGAGACTAACACCTCAAGCTAGCGCCTTTGACCGAGCTGGGCGACACCCGCAATAGAAATTTCTTGAATGGTTTTTATAATCCTTGATTACTTTTTTGTTCGTATGTTAGTTCCTGTGAGATGTTTTACTTGTGGAAATTTAATTGCGGATAAGTTTGAAGATTATCAAAATAAAGTAAGATCTGGAGAAGATCCAGCTAAAGGACTAGACTCTTTGGGAATAAGCAGATATTGTTGCAGAAGGATGCTATTAACCACTGTTGAAACTATTCAACAAGTTATTCCATTTTATGAAGCAATACAGAGAAGACACCAAGAAGTCCAATCTGAGTTAGAATAGTTTGCCAAAAATAACCTCCATTGAAGGACGTATAATTTACAATAGTAGAGGAAGTAAAACTATCGAAGTTGATATCATATCAGAAAATAAATTTCTAGGTAGAGTCTGTGCACCATCGGGAGCTAGTGTTGGAAAATATGAAGCAGTTAGCTTCCCAAATGAAAAACCAGAAGAAAGTCTAAGAATATTAAATAAAAATTCCCAAAAATTTGTTGGGTTAGAATCATCAGATCTTAAAACAATACATGAGACGCTAAAAAGTATTGATCAATCGCCAAATTATTCAAAAATTGGGGGAGCACTAGCATTTGCAGTAACTATTGCATCAATGGAATCTGCTTCAAAATCATTAGACAAGCCTTTATTTCAAATATTATCATCTGAATCATCTTTTAGGTTTCCATTTCCATTGGGAAATATTTTAGGAGGTGGGGCCCATGCAGGACCAGGAACACCAGACATTCAAGAGATTTTGATTTGTGCCATAGGGGCAAAAACAATTAGAGATGCTATTGAAACTAATTTATCAGTTCATAAAGAATTACGTCGTGTTTTAGAAAAAGAGGATCCTAGTTTCACTAATGGTAGAGGAGATGAAGGAGGATGGGCACCAAAATTAGAAAATATAAAGGCATTAGAACTTTCAGCAAAAGCTTGTGAAAATTTAGGATTTACGTTGGGAAAAGAAGTAGCTTTAGGAGTTGATTTTGCAGCATCTACTCAGTGGAGTGAAGAAAGACAAAAATATATTTATGAAAGAGCAGGATTTGTCAATTCTTCAGAACAACAAATTGAATTTGCTGCAAATATTATTCAAAAATACAAATTAATCTATGCAGAAGATGCAGTTCATGAAGAAGCATTTGATGATATGGCAGAACTAACTGCTAAATTTCCAGACACGTTAGTTACAGGAGATGATCTAACTGTTACCAATAAAGACATTCTAACCAAGGCAATTAATTTAAAATCGTGTAATGCTGCAATTCTCAAAGTTAATCAGGCAGGCAGTCTTTATGATGCCTTTGAATTTGCCAAAGTAGCAAATCAAAACAATATAAAATTAATCACATCACATAGATCGGGAGAATCGATAGATTCGCATATTTCTCATATAGGATTGGCAACAAAGTCAAAAATGCTCAAAGTTGGGATAGTTGGTGGAGAGAGAATAGCAAAGCTAAATGAGCTTATACGTCTATCAGAGCATGATTTAATACGCGGTATGGCAGAGATTTAAAATCGCTATGAGTGAACAAGCAGAAACCACAGAAATCAAAAAGAAGATTCTATCCACAGGGATTAGAGTTGGAACTCCAGTTAAAACAAAATTCATGACACCATTCATTACAAAAGCTAGTCCTGAAGGACTATACATGCTTGATATCGATATAACTTTAGAAAAAATTAAAACAGCTGCCAAATTTATCAACCGTCTTGGAACCGATAAACTCATTGTCTGTTCTGCCAGACAATATGCAAATACCCCAATTGAGAAATTTTGTGAAATGCTAGGATCTAAAAAATTACTAGGTAGATTCATGCCTGGCACTCTTACTAATCCATCCTTACCATACTACATTGAGCCAAAATTGGTTCTAATTTCTGATCCTCAAGTAGACGTACAAGCAATAACTGAAGCAACCAATGCAGGTATTCCAGTAATTGGAATTTCAAATACGGATAACATTACATCGAAACTAGATGTGATTATTCCAGCAAACAACCGAGGAAGAAAAGCTCTTGCCACAGTATATTGGCTATTGGTTCGTCAAATTCTCATAGAAAGAGGAGAACTAAAGGAAGATGAACCAATGAAATACGAAATCGATGATTTTGAAACAAAGATAACGGAAGAGGAAATAGAGTAATGCAAATTAGAACGCCGGCAGTAGCCGGAATGTTCTATCCAAGTGAAAAAAAAGAATTAAAAAAATCTATCAAAGAGTGTTTTTTGCATAAATTTGGTCCAGGCAAAATTCCACCATCTAATACTAAAAAGAAAATTTTTGGAGTTATTTGTCCACATGCAGGATACATGTATTCAGGGCCAATAGCATGTCATTCATTTTATGCAATATCATCAGATGCACCAGAATTATTTATAATAATTGGACCCAATCACTGGGGAATTGGAAGTAGTGTTGCAACAATGAAAGATTGTAAATGGAATACACCGTTGGGAGATGTGGAAGTAGATTCAGAAGCAGCAGAAGAAATTTCTCACATATCAGAAATAATTGATGTTGATTATTTTTCGCACACACGAGAACACAGTTTGGAGGTACAAATACCCATAATACAAGAAATGTATTCAAATTTCAAAATCTTACCAATATCTATGATTAATCAAAATAAAGATGCCGCTAAAGACATAGGACTAGCAATTGTAAAAATTGCAGAAAAAAAGAAAGTCATGATTATTGGCTCTTCAGATTTTACTCATTACGAACAAAATGAATTTGCACATGAACAAGACATGGCTTTGATTGAACCGATATTGAATTTAGATGTAAAAAAATTTTATGATGTTTTAGAAGATAGAAATGTAAGCGCTTGTGGTTATGGGGCAATTGCAGCTACCATGATAGCATGCAAAGAATTAGGTGCTACAAAAGGAGAATTGCTCAAGTATGCTACAAGTGGAGATATTACAGGAGATACAAGTTCAGTTGTTGGGTATGGATCAATAGTGTTCACTTGAAATCTAAGGCTTCTGCACCTGGAAAGGTAATTCTTTTTGGGGAGCATTTTGTAGTTTATGGAGTAAAAGCAATACTATGTGCAATAAACAAACGGGTTACAGTAAGTGCCAGCAAAATACATGAAAATACAATTTCAATTAAATCAAACATAGGAGATTTGAACATGCCACCAAATAAACCAATTACCGAAATTAAATCACCACTAAAACCATTTTATTTTTTAGCAAATAAAATGATAGAAAAGCATAATCAAAACACAGGAATGGAAATACTAGTTCAATCAGAAATTCCTTTGGGAGTAGGTTTAGGTTCTTCTTCAGCTTGTTGTGTTGCAGGTGCAGCAGCCATCTCAAGGTTATTTTCTGAAACATCAAAAAAAGAAATTCTAGAGTTGGCAATTGAAGCGGAAAGAACTATTTTTCAAAATACATCAGGGGCAGATTGTACCGTGTGTACTTTTGGAGGGATCATGGAATATGATAAAAAAAATGGATTCTCAAAAATAAATTCAGAACCTAATTTTCATTTGGTAATTGCAAATTCAGAAATAGAACATTCTACAGAAGCAATAGTTGCAAACGTAAAGCAATTCAAAGAGAAAAATGAGGAAAAATTTTCCAATCTATGTAAAGAAGAATCAGAGTTGGTCAATAATGTCCTAGTTCTTTTGAAAAATAATGATTTATCAGGTCTGGGTAAAAATATGTTAAAAAATCAAGAATACTTGGAAACAATAGGCATATCTAATGAAAAATTACGTTCAATGATTGAATTGGCCCAAGAATCATCATTTGGAGCAAAAATAACTGGTGCAGGTGGAGGTGGATGTATTATTGCATTAACTGATGAATCAAATTTAGAAAATGTGGTTGAACAATTTAAAAAGAAAAACTATGAATGCTTTTCTGCAAAAATTGACTTCAAAGGATTGGATACTTTTTAATGGAATGAATATTTGGTGACAGCATGATTCTAATAAAATTAGGCGGTTCAATTATCACCAATAAGGAAAAGCCATTATCCCCAAGGAAAAAAACAATTGAAAATATTGTTAAACATTTAAAGAAAATAGATGAACCACTCGTAATTGTTCATGGGGGAGGTTCTTTTGGACATTATTGGTCTGTAAAATATGATATGCATACAAAACCAATGAAATATAATGCACATGGAGTGTCTGTTGTTAAAAATTCAATGATTGAATTAAATAAAATTATTTTAGATGTGTTTTTAAAAAATAAATTAAATCCATATTGTCTTCCACCCACAGATTTTATGTCAGGCGATAAACCCATTACAAACAAAATAAAAGAAATTGAAAAAATTGCAAATGTAGGACTAATTCCAATTACTTTTGGAGATGCACTTTGGTATGGTCACAAAAAGACATACATTTTATCAGGTGATAAAATTATGACACATCTTTCAAAAATTCTAAAACCAAGATTGTGTATTTTTGCTCTAAATGAAGACGGTTTATACTCTGATCTAAAATCGAAAAAATTAATTCGTGAGTTAAAAGGAGAAAATCCAATTATTTCAAAAAATAATATGGATGTTACAGGAGGCATGACGAGGAAAGTT
>JAICOU010000085.1 GCA_025930495.1 Nitrososphaeraceae archaeon | reverse complement strand
TCTCCAATTAATGGACTAAATTGGGGGATAACATCATGAAGTTTGAATAAATTTTCCAAACTAGTATTAAAATTGTTTATGATCTGATCAAAACTCATATAATTTTGTATCATTGGTCATTTAAAAATCTAAAAAATTAAGTGGTAGCAGTTAGTTCTGAGCTGCCAAACAACACACTAAAAGATTTACACCAGATCAAAACTTTATTGTATTTTTCTAGATCTGTACCTTCTGGAATATCATAATTTTGATTTCCAATGTTGGCCTTTAATTTTCCTAGATTTATAATGTCTGTTGCATCAATATCTGTTGAAAGATACACGTAGAGATCAGGACCATTTGTGGATTTAAAATCCTCTAGTCGTAAAATTTCTCTACCATCATCTAAGAAGATAACTTTTGATTGTCCTTCGGCATTATGTACCCCATCATTTACACCCACAAAAATTCCATCATATGATTTAGGAATGTCTTCTTTCATAGTGCTAGGAATGGACTCATTGATTTCAGTGTCATAAAATAATGGACTGGCATAAACAATAGAGATTCCAGCAATAACTGCAACAGCAACAATTATGAATTTGTTCACTGACAAAAATGCCATAAAATAGTATTAAAATAATTTTCCAAATTACACATCAAACTTTTTTGAAAATTATTTTTATAAATATAAGTACACCATACAGAACCATTCTACTTCCAACTAAGATAATCTATACAGATTCCCAAAACTCTTCTTTTATCTCATTATGCACATAAATTATCAAATGATTGTTTGTTTAAATAAGAAAAACATATTAAAAAATTATTGGGTTTAAGAGAAATCAAATTAGAAGAAGAGTATCGTTCTGATAGAAACAACATTGTAACTGACTTTTTCTTTCCATGCCTAAGTAATTGTATAGAATATAGCAGATGTGTGGATTTTTTGTCAATTCGAGGTTTAGCTGGCATAGTTATGGGGTTTGATAATTTCACAGTAGGCAAGGCAAAATTAAGAATGATCACAGGAAATAGATTCAAAATATCAGATCTGAACATATTGACAAAACTTTTTTCAGAAAAATACACTAAACGCTTTGATGGAAAACTAATTAGAAACAATAAAATCCAGAAACTGCAAGATTTCATAAATAATGGCCAAATTGAATTAAAAATTGCAATCACAAATTCTGAAGAGATCTCCAATTTATTCTCAGAAAGAATCGGGATATTCAAAGATGAAAATGGAGAAGCTGTTGCGTTTACTGGAACATCATCATCTCTTTCTATTCAAATAAGAGATTTTGAATCAATCGATGTGTTTACTTCATGGAATGATAAATCACGAGTTCAAAGAAAAATAAAAGATTTTGAAGATCTGTGGGAAAACAAGACAAAATATGTGGAAGTTTATGATTTTATGTATGCAGAAAAAAATAATCTCTTAAAATATTCATCAGAATGGGCATTAGGCGTTTAAAGTTGAGATAATTCTTCCAACCCTGTTTTGTTTTCATAAAAATTCATTTTATTAATTTTATAATAGATTACTTCTCCACGCCTTTCAATCACTGCTATTATCGGTTCTTTTCCCATTTGTGTAATTTGTTCAATTTTTTTCTGGAGAGTGCTCATCTTTTCTTGTTGACCCTCATTGAGACCAAAAATTAGAAATTTTGCTCCTTTTTCACCAAATTGTCCTCTTTCATATACTCGAAAATCAGAACCAAACCCAAATCCATCTTTGACGACATACCCACGAGTTTTCAAATCTCGGTAGATCAAAAATTTTGTCAGAGTTTCAGAATCATTTTTTTGACAGATACCCATTAAATCATCAAAATTAATTTGCTTTTTGCCCTTGCGTAGAATTAATTTATCAGCATATAGCAAATAAAGAGATTCAAATGACTTTAAGAATAATTTTTCTTTTTCAAGCTCACCATATCCTTTGAGTTGAAGTTCATGGATCATTTCTTTATCTGAGATGTAGGTTTGATCTGAGACCAACTCGCCTTTCACTAGAGGAGCCTCTTCCATAATGAAGAGAAAGTCAATGGTTTTCCATATAAGTATTGGAGAAGAAGGTTCTGCTAACCGTTAAAATATGGGCATTTTGGTTTGAGGTTATCATGCATGGTGCTAATTATAGAGTAGGAAAAGGACAGCCATTTTGTAGAAAAGAATTCATCAAAGGCAATCCACAAATAAAAATTGCAAAATTCCAAGGAGGAAAAAGAGCAAACTATGATTATTGCATTCAGTTACTCACAAACGAAAAGATTCAGATCAGACACATGTCAATAGAGTCTTGTAGATTAGCAGCAAATAAAACACTTGAACAGACAGCTGGAGAAACAGGATACTTCTCCAGACTAAGAATTTATCCTCATGTTCTTCTTAGAGAAAATAAAATGGTTGCAACGGCCGGTGCAGATAGAATTTCAGAAGGAATGAGGAGAGCCTGGGGAAAAGCTACTAGTTTAGGAGCCAGAGTAAAGCACGGACAATGCATTATGGAATTTTATGTTAATGCACCACATCTAGAAAAAGCAAAGAAAGCCCTCAAAAGTGCTTGTGTAAAACTACCAGGAACAGCAACCATCAAAGTTATTCCTTGGGAACAAAAAATGTCACCATAAATTTTCTAGAGCAGATTTCTTACTTTTAACAAATTCTAAAAATTCTGCAAATTCAAATTTCGTGGGTTCTCGGTTTAGAATTCTTTTTGTTTGATAATAAAAGGCGTTATAGAGTCTTCCAACAACAATTCCAAGTGCAAATGATTTAGAATCATCAATGTTTGAAAGCAATTGAATGAGTTGTCGAATTTCATCTTTGTTTGAAATAGTCTCATGAATTTTTTGCTTGATTTTCTCCATCAGTATTTCATCCATAGTTTATCTTGTATGCAATAGTTAAAAACAGTTTAATATCCAAATTCATCCCTTAGGATTGTTGCAGTTATAGTACAGTTTGGTTAATATTCGAGCTTGCCAAGTTCGTGACCCGGGTTCAAATCCCGGTAACTGCACCATCTATTTTTGATTATTTTGTACCAACCCGCGTTCAATAATCTCTAATGCGGTTTCAGCTTTTTCAGGTCTAGGTAGCTGAATCATAAAGACATTATCTTTTCCATAATGAGATTTTGGTGATGAAAGTGCAAGCATTGAAGTTTTTGCAAGAGATTGAAAAAAAGACAGATCCTTGTTTGCATTGATTAGCAGTTTTTCAACAATTTCACCTTGAGAAAAGGTCAAAACAATTTCCACAAAAACATGACCCAATCCATCTTGCAATATGTTAAGATCAGTGTTAATTGCAAGAGATTTACCAGCAACTTTGGATATTATTTCATCATATTTTTTTTCATCTAAAATTATACATGGGATATCCTTACCATCAAAATCAAATGTGGTCACACCATCATGTACTTGTTCAGATAATTTTTTGAGTTCATCAGACATTTTTCTTTTCCAACATTGG
>JAICOU010000096.1 GCA_025930495.1 Nitrososphaeraceae archaeon | reverse complement strand
TGAAAATGAGCTGTTTCAAAAGATATCTGAACACGCCAAAAACGATCATAATATGACTAGTATTCCAAATGAGATCATTCAGAAAGTAAAATCCAAAATCCAAGAAGCTTAACACGTATCTCACTGACAGACAGAAAAAGTTGGCAAATATTATGTTAATTTGATTTTATACGGCAAAATAAGCACATAGAAACCACTTTATCTTTTAATGAATTTTTTGATTTATGGATTTCAAAGATAAGGTCGTGCTAATTACAGGTGCTTCATCTGGAATAGGTAAAGAAACTGCTATCCAATTTGCCAAAAAAGGCTCCAATGTAATTCTAGTTGCACGAAGAAAACAAAAATTAGAACAAATATCTGACGATCTAAAAAAATTCAACATCTACACTATGATTTGTGAATGTGATGTTTCTGATAAATTACAAGTAGAGAAAATGTCAAAACTTGTTTTAAAAAAATATGGTTCTATTGATGTTTTGGTAAATAATGCTGGATTTGCAATTTATGGTTCTGTTTTTGATTTAACAACTGAAGAAATTGAATCACAGATGGCAACAAATTATTTTGGTATGATTTACTGTATTAAAAATTTTCTTCCATCGATGCTTGAAAAAAATTCTGGACATATTGTTAATGTGGCTTCTGTGGCTGCAAGTTTTGGTTTACCTGGAATTGCATCCTACTGTGCATCAAAGTTTGCAATGTTGGGTTTTTCAGAAGGTCTAAAACACGAGCTTAAAGGAACTGGTGTTGGAATAACAGTTGTAAGTCCAATAATGGTTAGAACTGACTTTTTTGATCATCCATCTTTTAAAAAAATGCCAAAATATTCACCACTATCTCTTAGTGATAAAACAGTCACAAAAGCAATCTTAAGAGCTGCAAATTCTCCACGATTAGAAATTATAGTTCCTTCAGTAGTTCGTGGTGCTGTATGGATGAAAAATACATTTCCATATCTGATTAATCCCATTTTGGGAATAGCTTTTAAAAAACAATTAAACTCTAAAACAAAAAACTAGCTTTATTCTTCTAATTCTTCATCTGTAGATACGCTAGATCCTACATCAAGTAACTCCATTTCTTTTAATTCAAATTTATATATCGCATTCATATCGATCTCTTTTTCTTTTTGGAGGTATTCTGATACCTTTTTACTTAATGGTGCTTTGTGTTGATCAAAAATAAATTCGTAGACAACTCCTTTTTCTAAATCTGACGTTTTAATTTTTTTTGACAAATCAAATGTAACTATATGTCTGCCATCTTCAATTGGGTCATATACTTGAGCGTCAATTTTATTATCTGAATCATAAATCTCAAGAATATATCCAGCTCTTTTTAGCTCTTCTGGTTTCTCAAACTTTGCATTTTGAATTTCATCTGAAACCCAATCTGGAATGTCATCTTTTTTAGATGCTTTTTTTTCCTTCTTAGCTGGTTTCTCTTCGTCTGTCTTTTTTACCATAAAATAACAACTCTAGTCTAATTCTTTGTCTTTCTTGCTTTTTTGCCACCATTCCAGATAATCATCTTGTTTATCTTCGCGTGTCTTCTCTTTCTGATTTAGTCTGTATTTGATGTCAGAAACTTGTTCTCGTGTAGCATACAGTCCACATCTCTTACAAATGAAATGCTTTGTAGCAGAATCCATTTTCATAGGAATTTCCACTTGATCAAATAACTTGAATAAATCATCTCTGCCTCTATTCTCTTCTACAGTTTCTGCTTCATATTTTGCTTGAATTTTCTTTCTCTCTCTTGCAGTACATTCTGGACAGTTAGGCACTAATAATTTGGCTTAATTTTTTCCATAAAAGCGTTCCCACGTTATTATTTGATCGATTTAAAATCTGACACGCGGATTTTATCGTCATCCCTTGCGGTCCGTTCGCCCATCGAACATCCCGCGTGCCAGATAACTAGAAATTTCAAAATAAAGTATTATTTCTTTTCTTCTAGGATATTTGCTGCTATCTTTGCCGTGTTTTCTGCTCCATTAGGATCAAAATTCTTGGAAAAATCAACCAAATTCTCTTCAAATTTATTATAATTGTCTTTAATTTTTGAAATAGCCTCAATAACTTGCTTTGTCTTAATTGCTAGTACTCCAAGATTTTTCTCTTCAGCCCATTTGATGTTATTTGTGTGCTCATCATAAATCGGAATACCGATTATTGGTTTTGCTTTTCCTCCAAGAATTTCACCCATTACAGTATGAGAACCATTTACTACGGCATATTTGCTCAAATTCAAGACAGTTTCTTTTTCCTGCTCTGATAGAAAACCAATATCAATTTGAATCCAATCAATTTTTTTCTCCAAAGCATTAGATATGGTGTATTTTTTTCCATCTTTTCCCAAAACAGAATCAATTGTTGGTTCATTTTTTGCATGAGAAACAATTCTTTTTTCATTTTTCATTTCGTTTTGATGAAATACTTGTTCATATCTTTGACCTGTCCCATCATTAGTAGATTTGTTTCCAGTTCTCATCCAATATCCAAACTCTGAATTTTCTATGAGTTTTTCAAGATCAGAAGTTGATTTTCTCTCAATATTGACACTAGTAGTAATATGACCAACATAAGTTATTTTATCTTTTACATCTTTTGTAAAATTCTGATTGTATTCACACATAGTATATGGAGGGGGAGAATCAGCTACAAGAATTCTGGAAGCTTTTGCAATTTGTTTTGAGACAAAAACTACTGCTGGATAAAAGTAAGATCTTGTTCTATACAATTTTGGTCGGAACTGATTTGTTATGAACAGACTTGGAATTTGACGATTTTTTGCTA
>JAICOU010000044.1 GCA_025930495.1 Nitrososphaeraceae archaeon | reverse complement strand
TTAGTTTTCTTATCATATTTTGTTTCTTGAATTCCAAGTTCCTTTTGTAATTTTCTCTCAATTTTTTTTCTTATTTTATTTACTTGTAATATTGACTTTTTTTTTGCATCATTCCAATTTTTTTCTTTTACAGTAAAGATTTTATTCTGAAAACGATTTGTCATCTCAGTTCTAGTTTTTCTAGTGATCTCTTCTGCTAGATCAAAATGTCCTTGTTCATGTTTCAAAAGTAACTCTCTCTCTCCTCTGCTCATATTTTTTATTACCCACGAGAAATTAGGGATAAAAATTGCAGCAAATTCCATTTCTCTAATCTTAAATTTGAATTTACCCTCATTCTTAATATACTCAATAAGTGGTTTTGATTTGAACCCTATTGCCGCTACAGCTGCTGCATTAACTTTCGGGTCTGATTTTTTTTTGAAATCAATCCATTTTAAGACTTGATTTTTATTCCAAACAATCACCGGGAATTCTAAATTTGTAGAGATATTACTTACTGATTTCCATCCATTTGCCAATCATTATTTTATTGTATGTATAACAATTAAGGTGCGCTTACACTTATGTCAATATTGTGGACAAATCTGTTAGTAATCTGAAATCGCAGATGCAAATACCTTGATATATTTCCTAAAACCTATATCGTCTTAATTACCCAAGAAAAATAATATGCAATTTAATCAAAATATGTTATCTGGATTAAACGGAATTATCCCAGGTGGTATTTCTGTTGAAGATTTTACTGCAATTACAAAAACAAATTCTATTGATTCACAAAAAATTCTAGATTGGTATATTAAAACTGGAATTGGGACAAAACAAGAAAACAAATATTATTTTGAAGATGGTGATAAGCTAAAAGCCGCAATTGAATTAATAAAAAATGGTGGTCCACTAGATGAAATTTCAATTATGATTAACTGGAAAGATTTTGAGGGCTTGGTTGCTGAAATTTTATACTCTAAAAACTTTGCAATTATAAAAAATCTAATTCTTACCAAACCACGGATGGAAATTGATGTCATTGGCATACGATTAGGTGTTGCTATGCTAATTGATTGTAAACATTGGAAACGTTACAGTTCTTCTACTTTATCTTCTGCAGTAAAAAAACAGATTGCCAGGACAAAACATTACATTTTAAAAACTCCAGGTGCCATAGCTGTGCCTGTAATTGTGACTTTATATCACGACAAGATAGATTTCATAGATAAAGTACCTATAGTTCCAATCTTTCAGTTTTCATCGTTTGTAGATGAATTTTATGGTAACCTTGATCAAATGAATACTATGGGAACAAAACTTGGTGCTTGATTCTACAATGAAATCAACACAGGAAATGAGTTGGGGGTTTGTTAATCGACTATATTTTCTAAAATTTCGGAAGGTCTGATTTTGTTTTTCATATGAGGAATTAGTTTTTCTAAATCTTCCATTGAATTATAAATTTTATTTCTTTGTTACTCGCTAAGTTTAGAGCCCATTCTGTGTTCAAAATTCAATTAGCCGATATTTGTTTACCTAGAGGAACAAAGTAATTATGAACAATATGACACTTCCAATCATAAACCCTTTTGTTATTTTTAGGGAATTATCCAGTGCTTTGGAATAATCCTCGTATATTCCAAGTCCCATAATTTTTACGTCTGTCTCATTTTCTAAAATTTCAAATTTTGCCGATGCTGTTTTTGACTCTGCATAATTTGCAATTTCCAAAAACCACTTGGATAGTTTTTCTGCACCTGTGATTAATCCTAGTTGGTAGTATCCATTTCTGTTTCTGGCTTTAACTGGTGCATAGTGTGTATCTGAAGTGCAAATTTCTAATAATTGATATCCTTGCTTTGCAAAATTCTCTACAATTTTTTCTCTTACTCCATTTTCCATATTGTTTGCATCTGCCCATCCAAGAAAGAACTTTTTGCCATTGATTTTTAGACATACTATTCCTAGACCACCCATTCCCAAGTCTTCTGTCCATACATCCATACTGTCTGAATTTGCATAGCCAAATTCTATAGGATGACTGTCCTTTGTAATTAAAGAATCAAGACAAGACTTTGCTGCTTTTAGCATATCTTCTCCATCTACTTTTGAAATTTCTTCACCCATTGCATTATGACAATCGACAATCAATATTCTAACATAGTTTCTATTTTTGGCATATTGTTCAATTTCTTTTTTCATATAGTTTGGAATATCTTCCATACCATGTGGTGATAATGAGAGAAACAATAACGGATTATTTCCAAAGAGTAATCCAGTGACTCTGGCTTTGTTAATTTGAACAGTTACTGGTTCTGTGCATACTAGTCCTTCTTCTTTGACTATGCTTTTGTCTAAATTTTTCAAATAGTTTTCCACTTCATTTTTTGATGGAAGATTTAACGAATGATCTGAAATACTATGCATGATCATTGCTGAAGAATCTAGGTTTTTGTAAATCAAGTATGGGATATTACTTCCTCCGACTGGATGATATGGCCCTGGATGAATCTCAGGTAAGACCATCCTAAATTCTGTGTCTCCATTTGATGAACGTAGTCTTATTTGTGATGTAGATACTTTGGTTTTATACGAACGTTGTTCGATGATCTCTTCCGCTTCTGTAAAATCATTTCCTTGTGACGCCAAGTATGCTTGTATTGTTTTGTGTGTGCTTTCCATACCTGGTCTTCCAGCTCTATCTGTTAATACCGACCAAACACTGGCAATTATCAAAAACACTGCTCCAAATCCTATTGCCATTGGATTTGTCAGCATTGAATTCCACATGTCATACGGAATCATTACTAAGAACATGGCAAGTGGTTGCACCATGCATATGGCCCATGCTTTTCTAATACTTGCACCTAATGTTGTGGTGAAAATCCCGATCCTAAAACTAGCAAATAGAAACATTCCATATGTTACAAAGAACAATGATGCATCTCTTACTAGTACAACACTTGCAAGTAATCCCATTAGTAATACTGCAATCCACAACATATTTCCAAAAAGGGATGCATGTAGTGATTTTGAATATTCTTTTTTTCTGGTGAATTGTTTATCGATTAGCTGGGTTAATGCTAATGCCCCAATTACTCCTAAAATTCTAAACCAAATTTCATCTGAACCAATATATCCCAAATAGACTGTAGCTACAATTACTGTCGCAATTGCTAATGATCCTATCAGAGAAAAATAATGTGATGCTGGATTGATTAATGTAAGGGAAAACCTATTGTGTATATTTGAAACATCATCTGAAGATTTTTCCATGTTCTATCGTGGAGCCAAAAATATGTCAATTAACCATGAAACCACAATTAAGCTAATTGGAACTGAGACAACAATTTTTGGATCCACTTTGAATCCTTTAGTCTCATCCTCAAAGAATCTCATGAGACCTCCACTTGATGCTGGTAGTGGTGCTCCTTTCTTTTTACTGCTCATGGCTGTTTTTCAAAGCTTGAATTTTGACATAAATACTTTATTGTTTATGCTGCAACTTTTTCGTTGTTTCTATGAGTGAATTAATTGATCTTAGGATCTCTTGTTGTTTTTCATGGTTGGTTTCTTGTTCTAGTTCTTTGGATAACTCGGATAATTTTTTTTCCAATGTGATCTCCAATCCTGTTTTTTCTGTTTGTTTTTTTATTTCAACAGGGCTTTCTTTTTTTTCGGGTTCTCTGCCACAACTGATGCATAATGCATGACCTTCTTTCATTACTCTTACCCCTGAACAGTATGGACATGGTTCGCTTAGCAGAGTTGCACCTTTCAATAACATCTCGGCTGCCTTTTTTGTAAGATCTTTTGACATATGTTGAGTTGGGATTTCTCTCTAAAAAATACAATTGTTTTGCAATTTTTTGATATCTCAAACAAGGCTTAATAGTGCGTAAAATCGGAATAATTTAGAACGTATGGCGGTAATTTGTAATACATGTGGTCTTCCTGAAGATCTGTGCGCTTGTGGTGAGCTCGCTAAAGATAGTACAAAAATTATAATTCGTTTGGAAACTAGACGATTCAAGAAAAAAGGAACTATGATTGAAGGATTAGATCCTAAATTAAATAATTTAGAAACAGTTGCCAAAGAATTAAAAAACAAATATGCTTGCGGTGGAACCGCAAAAGATGGTTACATATTTCTTCAAGGTGATCATAGGGACACAATCAAAGACACTTTGATCCATTTAGGATTTCCTGAATCTAGCATCGAGCTTCATTAGATATACATTGCAAGTACCAAATAAAATTCTCCAAATTATAGGCATTCCTCATTTGGCACTTTTGTCTGTCATATTTGGTATGATGTTACTGTCATTTCCATTTGGATTATTTGTTGTATTTGATACTGATATTGGAAACGATGTTAATTTTCAATATCCGTTAAACAGTCTTGATATTTTCCAAGAGATTCTATATCTAATTCCATTTGATATTGAAATTGGAGATGTCTTTATTGTTTTATGGTCCATCTATGCTATTCTTTTTACAATATCTATGTTTGGCCCTGATAAAGGATTTCTAAAAACATTGTCTACCAGTCTCAATAATGGAAAATTAGAAACAAAATCAAACTATATGATTGCAATAACAAAATGGTTTTCAATTCTAATTCTGATATCTATAATTATTGATTTTATTCAACAGGGATTTGGCATAGTCACTATTCCTCCACCAGTTGATAATGATTTGACTCAGTTTTTGTATGTGAGCCTGTCCCCTATTTTTGAAGAGCTTGCATTCAGGGTGATTCTAATAGGCTTGCCCCTTTTTGTATTTTATTCACACAAGTTATCTCTAAAACATTTTTTCAAATCTCTTTGGAATCCAAATTGTAATTTACATATCTATGATTTTAGAAAAATCCTGTTTTTGATAGTTTTAGTTGGCATATTTTTTGGGCTAGCTCATATTATGACTGGCGAACCATGGAGTGAAGGAAAATTTGCGCAAGCCACTGCAAGTGGAATTATCCTTGGTTGGCTGTATTTCAGATTTGGTCTTATACCTGCAATTCTTGTTCATTGGGGAACAAATTATTTTGTATTTTCATATGCAAATTTTGTGTCTCAGATTAATGAGATAACAATTGAGGCAGCATTTTCACATCCTCTGATAAATACAATGGAAATATTGTTTTTAATATCTGGCATATTTTCAATTTCTGTACTATTAATTACTTATTTTAATTCAAAAAAAGAACAAAAATTAAAAATTGAATAGTGTGTTATTTGAAATTTAATTAGTAATAAATTAAAGATTTAATGCAAGTTTCAAGCCTTTGTATCTGTTTCTTATTGTTACTTCTGTTACTCCTGCCGCTTCTGCAACATCTCTTTGAGTTTTATTCTCACCATTTGTAACACATGCAACATAAAGTGCTGCTGCAGCTAATCCCATTGGGTCTTTACCTGCAGATATTTTTTGCTCTTCTGCGGTTTGCAGTATTTTAGTAGCTGCCCTTTTTGTCTTTTCAGATAATCCTGCCTTACTTGCAATTCTTGATATGCATTTTACAGGATCTACTACTGGCATTTTCAAATTAAGTTCTCTTAATAATAATCTGTAACATCTTGCAATGTCTTTTCGCTTTATGTTACTTGCTTGTCCAATGTCTTTTAGTGTTCTAGGAGTTTCCGTGTCTCTGCATGCAGCATAAAGCGCAGATGCAATTAATGCTGAAATTGAACGTCCTCTTACAAGACCTTTCTCCAATGCTTTACGATAAATGTAAGCAGCTTTTTCAATAACTGCATCGCCTACTGCCAGTTTGTCTTTTAATCTATCTAGTTCGCTAAATGCTTGTCTAAAATTTCTATCCACCGGTTCATGAACTTGACTTCTACTGTCCCATGTTCTCAGTCTTTCAATAGTACTTTTCATGGCGGAAGTAAGCGGCTTGCCTGTAGCATCTCTATTTTGAGGATTGATCACAGTTGCCAATCCCATGTCATGCATTGCCAATGAAGTTGGTACTCCCGCTCTGCTTTTGTTTTCACCTTCATTAGAAAACGATCTCCACTCTGGTCCTGACTCATCAACTTTATCAGTAATTACAAATCCACATTTTCCACAAAAATTCTCACCTGTCGTTGCATCTGTGACTAGTGTGCCCTGTCCACATCTTGGGCATCTGTCTTTTGGATTTACATTTTTAACCATATTTTTTCCTTTCAAAACCTTTTATGAATAATATATAACCATTGCTAATTCATTTCTTATAAATCTGATGGTGATCGATTCTGTCAAGTTGGTGATCTTTACCTACAATCATCTAATTTATCAAAAATTCAGCATGTTTTGATTATTTTGTATTTAAAATATTTTTAATTTTAGCTGCAATTTCTGGTTTCTCATTTTGTTCTAGGAGAAATTTCAGATCATCCATATTATCTACATCCCACATTATCCTTTTTACAAAAACAAGTGCTACGTTTCTAGTGTATTCTTTTGCAGTGTTCATGTGAATTTTGTAACTGTCTTCATCATAATGTGTTGCCATCAAATCTGTTGGCATTCTTACAAGTGCATTTGTGCCATCAAATCTTCTAGATGGCACAACTATTGCAAAATTTGGGGGCACTTTGTAGTTTAACATAAAATCAATATCTTGAGTTTTGATAAATGGTATATCTTGTGGGAAAACAATGGATGCGTCAAATTTATTTTCTAATAGGTATTTGTCAGCTAGAGCCACTGCGTTATTTACGCTTTTTTCTTCTTTATCTGAGATAATTATGGCATTATATTTTTTGCCAAGTTCCATTGCTTTTTCTTCTCTTGTTACAATTACTGTTTTTTCAATTTGTGGTGAAATTGATAATACATGTAATATTTCTTCTAACATAATTTTGCATAAATCTTCTTTTTGTTGCGGTGATAAATTCAAACGTGTTTTTGCTAGAGAGAAAGTCTTTACAGGAACTATAGCTGCAATTTTCAAATTATACGTGTATTTGTTTTAAAATAAAATTTGCTAATGCGTCTTCTGCTAGTTTATTGCTCATCGTAATTTTTGTTTCATATACTTTCATATCTAGACTTTGAATTTTCTTTATGAGCAATCTGTCTTTTGTATCTACTACTATGTTAGAGCATACATCTGAATACATTTTTGCAAGACCATATGCATTTGCTTCAATTCCTGCAGCTTCCATATATTTTGCTGCTGGTCCGCTGATAGCTTTATCTCCAATGAGTGGACTAACTGCAACAACTTTCTTTTTAATTTTTGAAAGTTCTTTTCGAATTCCTTTAATTTGCAAC
The DNA here is from genome assembly GCA_025930495.1 of Nitrososphaeraceae archaeon. GTDB lineage: Archaea > Thermoproteota > Nitrososphaeria > Nitrososphaerales > Nitrosopumilaceae > Nitrosarchaeum. The sequence goes on along the minus strand of JAICOU010000044.1, from coordinate 2,215 downwards.
ATTGGACCAATAGATGTTAGTGGATTTCCTGGTGCCAAAATTACCATGTCTGCATCATGAATTGCATTTACTGCTTCAGGATTTGGACGTGCTTTGTCTGCTCCGATATATTGAATTCCTTCAACTGTGTCTCTTCCACGATGTTTTACCCAATATTCTTGAAGATGTAATTCTCCTTTGTCTGTGATTATTCTTGTTTCTATGCTGTTATCTGTAACTGGAATAATATTTGCGCTGACTGCAAATTTCTCACACATCCATTTTGTAATATCACTCAAATTTTTACCGTTTTTTAGCATGTTTGTTCTTATCAAATGAGTTGCTGCATCTCTGTCTCCAACTCTAAACCATGTCTCTTCTCCAAATACTTCCATTTGTCTTAGAAAATTGAATGTGTCTTTTTTAATTCCCCATCCTCTTTCTTGATCTAATAAATCTGCTAGACCGTAAACAATAGTATCAATGTCTGGACACACGTATAATCCATAAAGCCAGTAATTATCCCCAACATTACTTACTACGTTGACTTTGGATTCTTGAGCTACTAATCCTCTAACTAGTTTCACCGAACCTGTTCCTCCTGCTAGTACTGTAATCATTCCATTTTCTCCTAAAACTCAAAGCCGTTTTGCTGTCACTCCATATTACTTTTTCAGAAATTCCCGATCTAGTTTTCTAGGATAAGTTTATTACTAATTGACTGTCGATTTTATTCGTGTCTAGGACTGTATTTTTAGCAGTTTTGATTGCTGGTTTGTTTGTAATTGGCTCAAATTCTTCTGTTTGGGCAGCACAAGTAGATGCTAAAATTAATCCTAATAGCGATACATCTCCATTTTCTTATAATTATCAGAAAACCATCTTTATTGAATACCCAAACGGTGGAAAACTATTTGATGAATTACATGAGAAGGAATGGACAGTTAGTGGCTCTGCAGATGCATCAAATCCTGGGGTTCAACAATTAATTGCAAGTCTTAATCAAAAAATTCAATCTGATGGAAGTCATGCAAAAATATCTGATCTAAATATAACTTATGATTTTCATCTTAAAGGCAGAAATCTCAACACTTCTGTTGATTACAAAGTAGTTCTAAAAGGTACGCTGACTGATTATGTGATTACAAAAGATCAAGTTCGTGCATTAGTTGATCTTGGTTGGCGAGGAATGAGCACTAATGATTCTGTTGTAATTGATGGTGTGGAAATAAATTTGCCAATATCTTTGTTAAAAGACCAAGAACCTGCAGTGTATGATATTCTTGCAGGAACTGAGGCAGATTCAATATTTTCAAAAGGTCTTATCAATGCAGATTATATTTTAGAACAACCAATGACTAATTGGCACTTTTTGTTTGATCCTACTGGAGTTACTTCTGATGCTGCTACATTTGGGATAGATGAGTCTATCTCCGGATTTGTTGTATCTAGCTGGACAATGGGTGAAAGTAGTCTTAGAGAAGGACGACAAGTGGAAAGAGTTTTTGAAGCACCAGTATCTGCTGATCAAAATTATGTAATTAGAAGTGTTCAATCATCTGATCAGGGAAATATCGCTGCCATTGGATTTGGTGCACTAGATGTACTTGATGGTTTAGAAATTGCAGGAATTACACCAACTCCTCCAGAAGGTTACCAAACAACTTCTACTGGAGACTTTCCAGTGATGATAGTTTATGGCATGGCAGGAATGGCTGCAATTGGTGGTATTGCATTTTTTATCTTTAGTAATAGAACATTAAAGAATCAAACAATTGGTCAACAAGGAATTGATCCAAGTAGATTAGTAAGTTACCAAACAAGTGCATCTTCTGGCGGTTATCAAACCAATAGGGGTGAAGCACAGCTTGCTGACACATCTGATTATGCACAAACTAGAAGTGTATATGAAGACCAAAAACAAAGTCCACCTCCATCACTTCCTAGCAATAAGGAGGAAGCAGCATGCGGCTGTGCAGCATCTGCAGAAATTGGTTCTGAATGTGATTGTGAAATGCATGGTTCATGTTTGTGTGATGCAACATGTAGATGTAATGCCAGTCTTTGTAAAGAACAAGTCAAATCAATGAGTTAATCTCTTCAAAATTTAAAATATTTTAAAAAATTTATGTGTGCTGGGAGTAACCCTCCTTCTGTTTTCACGATATTACGCTTTGCAGCCTACCTGAACTTGGTACAGGATCCTTAGTTCTGTTTGGCTTTGCTCCATGTGGGG
>JAICOU010000017.1 GCA_025930495.1 Nitrososphaeraceae archaeon | reverse complement strand
TACAAAACCATTACAGTAAAGGTAAAAACTTTTCTAAGATTTATAAAAAGTGTAGAAAAGGCACGAAAAATAAATTTGAAAGTGAGTAATAGTAGCTTCCTGGATTGTCTTCTCGATGGTAATTCCATGAGATCAAACTAATAGTTTTGGAGCCTTGTTTTGATGTGCTGTAATGCCCAAAGTACAATGTTAATGGCATTATGAAAGCAAGATTAGGTTCTTTTTAAAATCTAAAATTCTCTTTCTTATTGAAACTGTACTGATTCCTGCTGCCATGGATATGTCATGTTGAGATTTATTTTCACCTGTCATAACACATGCAGCATAAATTGCTGCCGCTGCCATAATTTCTGGATTCTTGCCAGCAATAATTCCAGCATCACGGGCGGCATCTAGAATATGTACTGCTTTACGTATTGTTTTTTCCTTTATTCCTATCTTACTTGAAATCTTGCGGATAGATTTTATTGGATCAGCTATTGAGACTACAAAATTCAATTCCCTAAATAATGACCTGTATGATCTTGCAAGATCTTTTCTCTTGATCTCAAACTGCTCTGCAATCTCTGTCAAGGTTCTAGGATGCTCCAAATCCCTACATGATGCATATAGACATGCCGCAGCAATTCCTTTTACAGTTCTTCCACGAACAAGATTCTTCTCTGATGCTTTTCTGTAAAAAAGAGAAGCCCTTTCAATTACAGTATCAGAAAGCCCTAGCTTGGATTGCACTCTATCCAGTTCCTGAAGTGCGTTTCTTAGGCTTCGATCGGCCGAATTTTTTGTTTGGGATCTACTATCCCATTTTCGTAGTCTACTAAATAAGTGAGCAATATTTGCTGAAAGTGGCTTTCCAATAGAATCCTTATTTTGTATTCCTATCATAGTAAAGAGTCCACCATCATGCATTTTTAGTGATACTCCGGGACCAGTTCTTGAGTTGTCAGTATTTGAAAAATTTCTACGTTCTACTCTTCTATCTTCAATATTTTCTGAAATAACATATCCGCAACTAGAACAATCAATCTCACCAGTGATATCATCAGTTACAAATCTTGATGTGGTGCAGTTATTGCAGATTAATTCTGTTTCTTCAATTTGTTGTAAAATAGTCAAAAATTTCCACTATACCGTAATGAGTATATTTTTGATCATACAATCAAAGTGAATCTGTTTATCTGTAGTGTCACCACATCTGTGACAAAAAAACTCATTTACTTTATTACAAATATAACATTTTGTGTTTTCTTCCAGTATGCTACCGCATTTTCGGCATGAATCAATTCTCATGATTGTTTGTCAATTCCTTTTGGCATCTTACTTGGTCATCTAATCAGCAAGTATTAGAATTTGTTTTAGGTATGTCATTATCAATTAGTCATCGGTAATGCTATTAAGCCACGCTTACATTTATGTCCGGTTCACATACAAATTTGTCAGTGTTATTTATTGAACTGCATGATAATCACTTGTGTTAATGTGAGAACAAATTCTTTTTATTCAAAATATATTTTTAGGGGATTTTGTCAAATCTGTTGTAATTACTAATTTGTAGTGATAAAATTTAGGGATTAATGTTATTTTGAAACCAATAAGATTTAAGATAATATCATCATTAATTTAAGTTATAAAAATAGTTTTAAATCTGGTTCTGCTAACTTGTCGAGACCTGGAATCTAGATAATGATATTTTATGCCACATTACATTTTGTTTATTTTGGAAAAATCATATTTAGATTAAGATGTGCAACTGTTTTGTATCGTATGAGTGGGTATCGTTACATTCTGAACAGAAAATACTGGAACAGGTATCATCGTTACTAGTGCAATAGGCATATTGTATTTTTTTTATGTGTGTCATGATCTGTTTAATTGAATGTATTGTATTAAAGCACGCTTACATGTGTGTTATTATTATTTACATGTGTGTTAGTATTATGTACAGATTTGTCAGTAATGATAGAAAGTTATCAAAAAAAATTACTCATATTAGTAATTCAGACTTGTAAAACCTAAGACAGATTATCTTAGTGATTCTTTATAACGTATTACGCTGGATAAATAATAGAGAAAATAAATGAAATCTACTAACATTGAAGGAAAAAAATCATATGAAATATCACAGTATGCCCGTAATTTTATTGAAGCAAGCCTTGATCCACTAGTTACAATTAGTCCAGAAGGAAAGATTACAGATGTAAATGAAGCTACAGTTAATGTTACAGGTGTGTCACGTGAGAATCTTATCGATACAGATTTCTCAAATTATTTTACAGAACCGCAAAAAGCAAGAGAAGGATATGAACATGTGTTTAAGGAAGGGTCGATCAGAGACTATCCTCTATCTATAAGACATTCATCTAATCAGATCACAGACGTACTTTACAACGCATCTATCTATAAAGATGACAAAGGAAAAGTGTTAGGAGTATTTGCTGCAGCGAGAGATATAACAGAAACAAAGAAAGTAAAAAAATTACTAGCAGAACTCATCGATGCAAAAGAAAAACAATTAGAGCTCACTGATGCAACAGCAAAACAACAATTAGAGCTCACTGATGCAACAGCAAAACAACAATTAGAGCTCACTGATGCAACAGCAAAACAACAATTAGAGCTCACTGATGCAACAGCATTATCAGAAAAATTAAAGGGAGTAGCAAAAGATGAATTTTCTGCTATGATAACTCATGAATTAAACACACCACTTGTACCAATATTAGGATATTGTGAGATGTTCAAAACATTAATGCTTGGCAGGATTGACCAAGAACAATTAGAAGCAATTGAAGTAATAGAAAAAAACGCCACAAGACTCGAGATTCTAATATCAGACATTATGGATGTAAGAAAGCTTGATCTTGATCAGATGAAATTCAAAATAGACAATCTATTCATAGATGAATTTTTCTCTAATCTTAAATCTGATTATAAGATGGTCTTAGAACATAAAAAATGTCAGTTTACAACAAATCAACATGTCAAGAATTTAGTCATCAAAACAGACAGATCAAGATTAAGACAAGTTTTTGACAACCTAATATGCAATGCAATAAAGTTTGTCCCAGAGAATAATGGAAAGATTGAGACTGGTTGTATGAAAGAAAATAACTCTATTGTTTTTTATGTAAAAGATAATGGAATTGGAATACCTCCAGAAAAACAAAAAGAACTTTTCCAAAAATTCTATCAAATTGATACGTCGGAAAGAAGATCTATAGGTGGGACAGGGCTTGGTCTTGCAATCTCAAAAGGAATAGTAGAGAACCTTGGGGGCATTATCTCGATGGAAAGTGATGGAAAAACAGGTTCTACTTTTTACATGACATTCCCATTATAATTGTAAACATAGATGATGTAAGTTGCATGGTATGTGTGCTCTTGTTCCATACTTACAAATTTGTCAATAAACAGGACATAACCGTAAGCGTGGCTTAATAGCATTACCGATGACTAATTGATAATGACATACCTAAAACAAATTCTAATACTTGCTGATTAGATGACACAGAATAACGTAGAGATTAACACTCTGTCTGAAAATCGAAGAAATAATGCAATAATTAAAGCTGAAACTCTAACAGAAAGTATAATGGGTGAAGTCAAGAGTCTGAAAGAGAGTAAAGTGATCGAAATTAATAATTTGAAAAAAACTGCAATGATTCATTCTTCCCAGTACTTAAAAAATACGAGTGGGTAATGTTATTAACGCATTATAGGTTCAAGTTATGAAAATTCTCATCATCGACGATAATCAAGATATTACAAAAATGCTTTCCAAGTATATGACGATTAAAGGACATTCGTGTTCTGTTGCCAATGATGGTCGAATCGGTCTCAATCTCATTGATAAGGAAATATTTGATGTAGTCATACTTGACATCGCAATGCCTGAATTTTCAGGTAATGATATTATAGATACATTATATAAAAATGGAAAAATAAAAAACCAAAACATCGTAACGTTAACAGCATCTTCAATCAGCTATGATAACGAATCAATATTAAAAAGCAAAGGAATTAGATTCTGTTTGAAAAAACCAATCAATCCAAATGTTCTTTTGGGTCACATACAACAGTTTGAAAAGATAAAAACAATATGAAGGACTTGCAATGAAAAAGGTACATGTAATTCGTGAAACTCAACAGATCAAAATGTTAGAGAGTGAAATAAAGAAAGCAATAAAATTTATAAAGAATAAAAAATTAGGAGCGAGTTTTGAACCAAGCATGAAAGCTATATTGCGTATCATGAAAACCATAATAGAAAACGGTGCTAAAGGGAAGACCCAGTTATCACTTGATACCAATCTAAACTATACAAGACTTGCAAAGCATATTGTTTGGTTAGAGAAAAAAGGTCTTGTTGAGTCTACAATTGAGGATAACAAAATTGAAGTGATCTCGACTGAGAAAGGCAAGGTATTTGCATCAATGATTTCAGACTAGACAATTAAGATTACAATGACAAATTTGTCCATGATACTAACACACATGTTGATGAAATCAACACATATGTCAGTGCGGCTTAATATCTAAACCAGCAACAAATCTACAATGATTAAAAATAACATCAAAAGTATTTTTATAATGTCTGTGCTGATACTTTCAGCTTCAAGCATAATACAAAATGATGCTTTTGCAGCAAAAACATACCCAAACATGGGAACTGCCAACAACTTTGCAGTCTTGGGTTCCTCGACTGTAACTAATACGGGTAACACCATCATAATAGGAAATCTTGGTGTAAGCCCAGGTACAGCGATCACTGGTTTTCCACCAGGGACAGTAACCGGGATAACATACGCCGGCGGTCCAGTCGCAACTCGAGCTCATGCTGATGCAGCTACTGCATACGGTACACTATCAAACATAAGGTGCACAACCAATGAACCAGATGTTGCAGATATAGGTGGACAAACACTCAAACCAGGAGTATATTGTTTTCCATCATCAGCTGCTATCACTGGAACACTTACTCTTAGTGGCAATGGAGTTTACCTCTTCAAAATAGGAAGTACACTTACCACAGCAGCAGGCAACAGTCATGTAGTCCTAACTAATGGCGCAACAGCTGAAAACATCTTTTGGCGTGTCGGCAGTTCTGCAACTCTTGGAACAGACTCTGTTCTCAAGGGAACTGTAATTGCTTACTCATCAATCACATCAACTACCGGCGCAACGATAGACGGCAGATTGATTGCCCTAAATGGCGCAGTTACATTGGACACCAACCACATTACAATAGTAGCTCCACATATACACAAAAAGTAAACCCCTTTCTTTTTTTTAATAATATTGTATCTGGAATCTTACCAAATTGAAATCAAAAAACTTGTCAAAAACATTCATACTTTTTCAAATTTTTTCACTTCCATGAATAGCCTAAATGAATCAATTTCACTTAGAATCAATTCAGTATTAAATTGAGTGGCGATGTAAAAACAAGATTATGCATATGTCCAGATACTGTACATGATATGTTTAACGAAAAAATTGGAACCTAAATCCTTAAGTCGATGTAACATTTAGAAATTGGTAATGAGTAAAACATCAAACAAAGCGAAAAAAAGAACAAAGGCACGAGATAATGCTAAATCAAAAAAGTAGTTTGTTTTCCTAAATAATACTCTGCAATATTCTGAACTGCAATCTTAGATATAGTAACTACTCACCAATTTCAAGTTAAATGAACTAAACATTGTTTACAAACAATCCCTCCTAAAAACAATTAATTCTTCAAACCATTATCGTTTTTTCTGTATTTGGATTAACTAACCCCCAAGTTTATGAAATTGTTTGCTCTATTCTGTTTTTATCACAAAAGCATTGCAATATGCCATGTTTTTCTTGGTCAGACATTCTTTCAAGTCATCATAGTATTGTTTTTCTACTTTTAATTTCGTATGGTATTCTTTTTCAATTACACCATTTGGTGAATTTGTAGATAACCTAAATGCATGCTTCTGTTTGTTGAATTCATCATCTAATATGTTAGAGAAAACTGCATTCTTTATGACAAAAGGTGTGTCCATATCAAATTGTTTCTTATTTCCTATTTGATCTTGAAGTATGACCCTCATTTTCATTTCATTCATCTCTTTTGTAACAACAAAAGAAGATGTGATGACATATTTTTCAATTTGTTCTTCTCTGGTAGAACCAATCCAAGAAACAGGAAATGCATAGAAATCTTTGATGTATTCATTATTTTTAAGACCATACTCACTACTAACATAATCTAGCATTGTAAACCTTATTGGTGCTAATTCATGTGGCAATGGTGAAGCATTGTTAGGATACATGAGTATTGTAAAACCAGAATATTTCCAATCATCAGACGTCATAGGAAGTTCAATCTGAAAACTCACTGTCTGACCTGTATAGTACGTTCTTGGTGTTTTATCTGCATCATTTATTTTTGAATATGGTAATTCTGCATTTTTTATAAATCCGTTAGGATATACCGAAATAATGTTCTTTACTTCCTCTTCCAGTATCTTGGTTTCAGACATGTTGTAACCCATGATTCCTTTCTGTATGTAAATATCACAAGAATCAGACTCACATGGATGATTTAGACTAAAGGCATGACCTAGTTCATGAAGTGTAACTCTTTCCATACTTGCATTATCCCAAGTTGGGTGGGTTCCATTATTTACAATATTTTTGAATTTCTCTATTGTCATTTCTTTCCATTCTTTTTCTGTTGTTTTTCTCAAAGTATCTTGGTAGAAATCAGTATAGATCGTTACGTTTGCAACTGTTTGATATGGATTGCTAACCCCTACAACACCAAATAATGCGTACCAATCTAAGTCAGGTGATTTTTTGTAGGTTATGTACCCATCACAGATAGATTCATCATATGGAAGAATGTGCGATCTGATATTCCATAAATCATAATTATCCGTAACCTTTGTAATATTCCCATGCCAATAATTCACTGCGTTTATTGCCATTTGTTGATAAGTTGAGTTTGTAGTTATAATGCAAAAATCAACAATAGTATCATTGAATATGTTTAATCTGTTTCCAGTATAAGTTTTGAATCCTATATAGTCTTCTCTTGTATCTATAAACTGCAATGCTTCAGACATCTCAATGTTTGATATGATGATTATTGAAAGGATCATCATTATTGATGTAATTGTTAGCGCTTTCATGTTTCTATTTTTACTCTTGATAAATTCATCGGGTGTCAGTATTATGGACAAATATGTCAGTATTAAGGACAAGTATGTCCGTATTAAGGACAAATATGTCAGTATTAAGACTAATCTCAAGTTTATGAAATCGTTGATACAAATACCCTGGATTTCTATTTTTATTGGTGCAATGATGGCAAAAAAGGAATAAAGACAGTTGAAGTATGTGGATAAACAGTCTACTTTGCTATACATGAAGAAAAACTTTACAGATAGTAAAACTAGGAAAATTTACAGTAAAGTTGCATCCAAACTAAATATAACCTAGACATTTACTGTTTCAGTTTAAGTTTCACTATAATTTTCTGTTTGTTTTATGAATAACTAGATAAAAATAGAGAAATTATTTCACTTTCAGGCGTGGTTTTCTTTGAAAACAAGCCTAGTTTATTCGTGAGATTTTCACATATAGGAAAAATTTCTGGTTAGAATCTAGAGTTTTCATTTTGAAGCACCAGAATCATCATAGCTCCGGATTCTATAGTATTTGGTATTTCTTTATTCACTATTTTTTCGTGTGGCAACAAAATATGAACTTCCTACCTTTCCCAAACCCTCTGACTTTACCTTTCCATCATAAGTGTAGAAATGGCATTACATCCATCCAATCTCATGTCACTGTATTACGTGGTGTATGGCATTAAGCCGCGCTGACATATGTGTTGATTTCATCAACATGTGTGTTAGTATCATGGACAAATTTGTATGGATAATAGATATTTTACAATAACGACTTTTTGTTAAATCAAAATATCTTTTGTTTTTATCCTTCCATAACAATCTTGCACCATAGCCTCACTTTTGATGATTCAAGTCCTTAAAGATAAACCATTTTCTAGTAAAATAAGTTTTATTACAACCAAACTAAATAACGGTTATGAAGTTATTGCTAGTATTCATACTAGCTCTCACAGTAGTATCTTTAATCCATAATGATTCATTTGCAGAAAAGAGTACATTTTTTGATTCTGTAAAGTTTATCCAGTATTTGGATGAAAATACCGCATTAGAAGAAGTAAGAAATGGTAATTTAGATATTTATTATTATAGAATTTCCTCAGATAGATTAGAAAATCAGAAATTACGGGAAGGGTTAAAAGTGTTTGATTCAACTGGAGGATCTTACAGCATACTAGTAAATCCAGCAGAATCAAATGACTTTAATCCATTTTCAATTAAAGATGTAAGATTTGCGTTAAACTATCTAATAGATAGAAAATTGATCGTCAATGAATTGATGGGTGGATATGGTGCACCTATGATCTCTTACTATAGTCCTTCAGACCCAGAATATCTTACCATAATAGAACAGTTAGAGACATTCAATTTTAGATATAATCCAATATTGGCAGAGGAGATGATTTCAAACGCACTACAAGAAAAAGGTGCAACAAAATCAAATGACAAATGGGAAATTAATCACAAGCCAATTGAAATTACAATTTTGATTAGAAGTGATGATCCGGTAAGAAAATCCATTGGTGAGATTTTATCTTCTGAATTAGAAAATATAGGATTCATAGTAAAAAAAGACTATGGTGATTTGAACAAGGCTTTTGTTGTGGTGTATGGCTCAGACCCAGCAGAAATGAAATGGAATTTGTATACAGAAGGTTGGGGAAGATCGGCATTTGTAAAATATGATTCAGTTGGATTAGCTCAAATGTATGCTCCATGGTTTTCAAACATGCCTGGATTCAATGATCCTTCATATTGGAATTACAAAAATGAGTACATAGATAATATAACTCAAAAAATTTACACCGGAGATTTTCAGTCAGAAGATCAAAGAGCAGATTTGATTCAAGATGCAATTGCAGAAGGAGTTGATCAATCAGTTAGAATTTTTCTAGCAAGTAAAATTGATCAGTATGTAGCAAATGAGAAAATGGAAGGAATGGTTAATGATTTGGGAGCTGGAATTCCAAGTAGATTCACACCAATTAATGCCAGAAGTGAAGATAAAGAATTAGTTATCGGGGTTAAACAAATCTATCAGGGATCATGGAATCCAGTAATGGGATTAGGCGATACATATAGTAGACAAATCTGGGGGATAATTTCAGATCCCATTACTTTCAAACACCCATTTACAGGAAAAACATTTCCAGTCAGAGCAGATTATGATGTAAAGACAGCGGGACCAAATGGAAAATTAAATGTGCCAGATGATGTAGTGATGTGGGATCCTGTGGAACAACGATGGGAAAAAGTATCACCTGGAACTCAGGCAACAAGTAAAGTCAGATTTGATTTTAAATTTAGTAATTGGCATAATGATCAAAAAATGGATATGAATGATATTTTACATTCATTGTATTTTACAATGGAGTGGGGAACACAAACAGATGAAAATGACAAGACATTTGATGTGGAATTCACACCAATAGCTTCACAATCGGTTCAAACTATAATTGGAATCAAACCTGTTGATGAGGACACAATTGATGTTTATGTTAATTATTGGCACTTTGATGAAGGTGAAATTGCAGATTGGGCAGCATTATGGAGCTCGATGCCATGGGAAATTTCAGCTGCGATGGAACAATCGGTAATAGATGGGAAAGCATCATTTTCCAGATCCGGTGCAACCAATAAAAACGTCAGTTGGATTTCGTTAATAATTCCAAATGATGCTCAAATGATTCAAAGTTATTTGAATGACTTTAGTGAAAAAAGATACATTCCAAAATCACTAGAGTCATTTGAAACAGATTTTAATTATTTTAATAGTAGATATACTGCTTCATCAGAATGGATTGAATTAAACAATCATGCAGTGATTAGTAATGGACCGTTTTACCTTAGTGGGTATTCACCAGAATCAAGAAGTATTACTGTTAATGCTTTTGAAGATGAAACATATCCTTTCAAGTTAGGACATTGGTCAGAATTTGAAAAAACAGAATTTCCAAAAATAACAAATGTGGATTCACCAGACATCATTCAAAAAGGAAGTGAATTAGAGATAAACATAGAAACATCATATGCAGATTCAATTCTTTATTTTCTAATAGACAGTAATGGAAATTCAACATCATCAGAATTAATTAGTACAGGTAAAAACTCTACTACCAGTATCAAGATTTCAGGCGAAAAAACAGAGAATCTTGATATTGGAGCAAAAGATCTAAAAATATTTGCTATTTCTAATTCAGTGTTAAAACCAGATTACTATTCTACAAGTTTCTTGGTAGTAGAAAACAAAGTGGTACTGCCTGAGATAAATCAAAAGAATACAGAATTTAATAAAAATAATTCTTTTGAAGTAATATGGCTAATTGTACCCATGATCATTGTGGCAACTGTAATATACATTAAGAAAAGAAAACATCGTTAATTATTAATTAGATATGCCATATTCTTTTAGAATGACATCAATTTGATCTTCAGATTCTAATTTAGAATATTCATCCAAAAGGTTTTGGTTTAATTCGTAAAAAGTATGCCCCCACTTGAATTTATCAAGTATTGCAAGTGCCTCATCTCTAAAACCTAAAATAAATAATGATGCAGATAATGCTTCAGCAGTAGTAAGTTTATTGAATTTTGCATAATTAACTGGATTGCCAGCAAGTAATGGCGGTAGCTTTCTTTTGATACCACTAAATTTTTTTGAAAAAGCCTTGTCAGCAAGAGTCCAAGAGCAATCAATCCCAACTATTGAATTTATCAGAGATTTGTCTTTAGGTAAAAGGGTTTTGGCTGAAAAAGGATCTAAGACTAGTCCTTTATTTCCTATTTTTTTGATATTTTTTGCAATTCCAAATTTAACCATTTTTGCTGCAGTGCATTTTTTTGGATCATCCTGATAAAACATCAAAACCTGAAGATTCATAGAATTAGATATGAAATGATAGTATTTTGAACTTACTCTAGTATCTTGTAGTTAATTTTGTAATAGAATCTAGATGCTTGATCATCTTTGATTACATCTACATTCCAAGTTACATTAGGTAAAAAGTCTGCAGATGACTCTGGAAGGATGTCAAATTTCTCAAGATATACATCAGGACCATTATATCTAACTTTTAGGTTAACTCCATCCACTGAAACAACTTCGTAGATTTGTCCTGGTTTTTTAGTAGAGTCTTTTACAAGACAGCTTTCCTCAGGACCAATAATACAAACCCCTGATTCAGAAGAAATTCGGAGATTAACATCAGACTGATCAGCTTTCACAGTAAGTAATGAACCAGAAAGTACACGTGGTAATGCACGATTATCATCTATGGTTTTTTCATTTGTAGTAATAGATATTTGAGTCTCCAAAATTCTGTTGACTTTTTCAATTATAGTTAAAGGCGATTTTTCAGATTCTAAGATAATAGGTTTTTCTACAACATCAAACATCAAAGATTTTGTTTCAAAACCAGCATCCACTGTAATTTCGTATGAGCCTAAACTTGAAGGAGAGTCAGATAGTTGAATTTGGTGTGAAAATGAACCAGAAGAGCTAGGCCTAATAGTAGTGACAGGACCTACATGTTTACCACAGTAAAATGAACCGCATGTTATTTCACCAGCTATTTTCTGAATAACACTGACATCAAATTTTTCAAGATAGATTAGCTTGTTTGGTTTACCAGATATAGTTACCAAGTCACCAGGATAGTATTCAGATTTATCAGTAACAAGTAAAAGAGATAGTTTTTCATCAGAACCAAAAGAGAAATCATTTGCAACAGTGAATGTAGATTCAGATTGTTTGCCAGAATACAATGCTTTTACTTTGTATTCACCTTCACTGAAAATAGTTACTGGCAATTCAAATAAGCTCTGGAAATTTCCACCCTGATCAGGATAAACAGATGCCTCATGAATTTGTTTAAAGGGAGTTTTACCGTCAATAATTTTTATCATGACTCTTTCTGGAATTATCAATCCTTCAGAGCCTTGTTCTCTTTTAATAATATTTCCAATAACCTTTAATTTTTCTCCAGCTTTGTACAGAGATTTTTCAGTAGAGACATACAGGGGAACTAAAGACAAAGAATCGTTTTCAGGATCAGCAGAAACTTTGAAGAAAACGTCTTTACCATAAGAAACAGTCGAGACATGAATTTTGTAAATTCCATAATTGGTTTTAGATGTTGAACGGTCATCTAGTTTTATAGATAGAGGTTTTTCAGTGATGGGAGCAATCCAAGACCAAGAAAATCGCTGATTATCAACAGTGGCACCAAAATTAACTATGCTGCCATCAGGTTTTGTGAGAGAGACTTTTACTGAATTATCACCGGTGGGAGGAAGTAATCCAGTCAAAAGAACAGTTTCTCCTAAACCATAAACTTGCTTATTCAAAGTAAATAATGCACCGTTATCTAATTTCAAAGGATCGATAATTCCAACAGTTGTGGTTTGTGTTAGTCCACGATATTCTGCTTTTATTTTATAGGATCCTTCAGTAAAGGCAGTTTGCATTATACTTGTTTGAACTGAAAATCTTCCAGAAGGATCATGGATTGCAGTAAAATCATATGCAACAATTAATCCATTTTCCAATCTAGTTTGAGCACCTTCTCCTTTACTTTTACCAGTGATCGTTATTGGACTACCATCTTCATGAGATATTGAAATTTTTACAGATGGTGATTGGAAGGTTGAACTAATAGGATTTGCAATAAAGCCTTCAATGATCATAGTATCACCTAAATCATAAATCACCTTATCTGTTGAAAGCGAAAGAGGATCAGTATTTGCAACATATTCATCGACATTTGTAACTACACGAATGCTTTTTGATGCAGAACCAACCTCTTTTGAAACAGAGATTTTGTAATCACCCAATCGAATATCGCTATCAGGTATTTTGAAAGAATATGTAAAAGAACCATCACCTGATATTTTTATTATATCTAAAATTTTAAATCCAGAATTACCGCCACCTAGTGCACTTGTAGCAAGTGCAGCATTTTTGGTTTGAATAATTTCTAAATCCATAAAGCCAACCCACACGTTGTTTAATCTGCCAGTAATTGTAACTGTGTCACCTAAAGCATATGCCTCTTTATCTGTC
Organism: Nitrososphaeraceae archaeon; assembly: GCA_025930495.1. Lineage (GTDB taxonomy): Archaea > Thermoproteota > Nitrososphaeria > Nitrososphaerales > Nitrosopumilaceae > Nitrosarchaeum. Next base: position 8,340 of record JAICOU010000017.1, on the reverse strand, counting down.
CACAGCGATATTGCCTTTTCTTCTTTAATATCTTTGATTACTTCAAAAGATGCAAGTGCTGATTGATCAAAATACTCACCAATTATCTGATATTGGCCATAAGCAGGATTCACTGTAGTAAGAAACACATTAGTAGTGAATTTTCCATTTGTAGGATACAAACTGCCTGTAGAAATTATTTTCCCACTTGGATCCTTTATGGTAAATTTCAAGCCTTCAAATGGAATTATTTTGGTAGTAAATCCCGTTATCAGCAAAGTACTTCCAGGAAGATATTGAGATTTATCCGTAGTAAGACTAAGAGTACTGTCTTCTAAGATATCATCTACAATAATTTCATCACCTACAGAGAAGCTAGTTTGTGATATTACACCACCATAACTAACTGAAACAGAGTAAACGCCGGTGTTAATTCCAAGAACTTTCTGAAGATTCAAGGTTGTCTTATAATTCAAATTAAGATCAGGGTAAAGCGAAATTGTTTTATCATAATTAGGTCCAGATATTTTTATAAGTATTTCATCAGCATGAAAATATGGTTTTACAAGAAATATTTGTTTTGAGACACTTCCTTGAATGATGGCTGTTTCACCAAACACATATGAAGATTTATTTGATGATATAGATACTGAAACGCCTTCTTTGTCTTCTGCAACGATTAACTTTCCATTGGAAGATCCAGCTGTAGAAATTACAAATTTCCAATCATTAGCATTATTCAAGTCATATCCATCAGAGGTTCTTTGCCAAGATGAAAAATCATTTTTCATGTCAGATAACAAAGGAGTCTTATCTACAACCACACTATTTTTGTCTTTTAGTTCAACTGATTCATTAGTATCAGTAAACCATAAACTTTGATGTGAAAATGTCAAAAATTTTCCAGGTTCAATAAAAGTGCCATAAGGAATGGTCATTGTTTTTTTCAATATGGTAGTTGATGCGATTTGCCAACCACCGATATCAACTTTAGAACTTGTGGGATTATAGAGCTCAACCCATTCTGTGATAGATTTGGCATCATCACCTGGTGGGTTAATATCAATTTCATTAATTACAACATGATCAGTAGATTGGGCATTTGCTGTAATAACTAGTCCACTAAGTAACAAAATAGAAAATAAAATAATGATGTTCTTCATTGTGTTTTCCTATATTGAATGCCTGAAAGCCTCATTTTAGAATGGAATTGAGGAAAAGTTGAGCTAGTTGTGAAAGTTGACCTCAATTGTAGGACTTTGGGGACCATTTTTGTACAAAATTTATAGATTTTATAATATTTAGGATCTGCGTATGAATAATTTGTAGGTAGTATTCTAGATTTTTCAAATGCCAAAACACTCCTAAAAAGTCGGATTTTTGATTGATTATTAAAAGTGTCATTGATTTGAGAAGCCATTCATTTGGTCTTTTTTGTAGAGCACATAATTGGGCATACCTTTATTCTTAGTATTTTGTATGTAAATTATCACTCTTTTGTTGGATCTCCACTTAAAATATTCAAAACATGTTGTATGATTTGCTTTTGGCCTCCTTCATGAAGATCCATTCTAGTAGTATCAGAACCCATACTTACAAAGATGAGGTTATTATCTCCTAATGGAAAAGTGATTCTAGTAATTTTCTCAAATGCTGCAACTGCATACAATCCTTTTCCTATTTTTGGACTGAGTTGCTTTCTTGCTTTCCATGCACTAGCTGCTCTTTTAAGCGAAGCTGAAGTTTCTTCTTCAGTTAAGTAATTTATTACTCCAAGACGATGATTCACAGCGATGATGTTACCTTCAGCATCTGTAATTACGCTATGTCTAATGTTTACATCTGAATCCATTATTCTTTGTAAGAGTTGCTTAAAACCCATGATTATCACTTATTCATTTTAGTATTTGGTTTTAACATAATTATGCAGGAACGGATAACTTTTGCATATAGTCATAATGTATTCTCAAAAAATCCATGATCTTTCTATCTTCATTTTTGTCAATTGGAGCCCCATTTGCAAGTATACTTAGATATTTTAAATCTAAATCTAGGCGATGAAGTGATGTTTTAATTCCCCCTTCATATCCTGTTCTCAAATATTCTATGATTTTATCTTCGGTCTGGACAATCTCCATTTCCAGATTCTTAATGTCCTCATGGACACTTCGTCTCATTGTTTTTCTAAGGACGTATTGAAAAATAATCTTATTCATATGATTTCTTTAAATTCGTTAAAAATACTTCAAATTTTTGAACAAAATAAAAGAAATCCAATAGTTTCTCTAAAATCAAAACTTCAGATTCTAAAATAATTTTGTATGACGTATCTATTTCATAATATTTCTATGTAAACTAATAGTATTTTACAGCATTAACAATATGATAACTAGAATTAAGACAATTCAATGTATTTTTTATAATCTTGTAATCTATTACGAATAGTTACACTAGTTATTCCAGAAATTCTGGTAATCTCATGTTGGGAGAGAACGATGTTAGTTTTGATACCGGCCATATAGATTACAGTAGCAGCTACTGCATTTGGGTTTTTTCCTGCAGTTAGTTCTTTTTCTTTTAGAATATCAAAAATTTTTATGGCTTCTCGTTTAGTAATTTCAGGTATTTGTAAATTATTTGCAAATTTTATGATGCAGTTGATTGAATCTGTTACAGGAACAATAAGTCTTAGATTTTGAAATAGTATTCGATAGGCTTTTGCAATTAATTTTCGTTTTTCTTGAAGGTGATTTGAAATGTCGATAATTGTTCGTGTAGTCTCCATGTCTCTGCATGCAGCATACACACATGCCCCTACTATGGATTTTACAGTCCTGCCACGTACTAGTTGTGCCCTTGCAGCTTTTCTGTATAGATATGCTGCTCTGTCAATTACGGCATCAGAAAGACCTAGTTTTTCTTTAAGTTTGACCATTTCATATAATGCAATTCTTAGATTTTTCTCCGAAGATGTTTTTGCTTGACTTCTAGAATCCCACATTCTCATTCTTTTCATGGATTGTTTCATTTCATAACCTAATGGCTTTCCAACAAAGTCACGATTGTATTTTCCAATAATTGTCGATAACCCCATATCATGCATTGTTAATGATGTTGGTGCATGTTGATCTTGTGTAAATGATCTTTCTTCTTTTCTTGTATCTGCAATATTTTCTTGTAAAATTCTTCCACAACTCTGACAAATCATCTCACCTGTTTCAAAATCAGTAATTATAACACTCTCACTACATGAGAGAACTTTGTTTGCAACGAGTTTTTGAACCATAAATGATAATTATTCCTGATTCCAAAATATTCTAAAATTTAAAATGTCAATCCCTCTTTCATCATTAAAGATAAATCATTTCTTAGCGGATCATAGCTAAGTGCAAAATTTAGATTATCTAAAAGTGAGTCTATTAATGCACACTTATTTTTTGCATATTGATAATACCTATCAAATGCCATATCAAATGAATTACATTTTCCAAATTGACTCCAAAAATCATCACGTATCACGACATATTCTTGTAAAAATTGACGTACAGGCACTTCAACAACTGGTGCCATATTATAGCGCAAAAGTTTGACTAGTATTGTCTCAAATTCCCTGTCTAAATTTGCGTCATAGATTTGTTGGTAAATACTTGCCATATTTTCAAGTAAATACCATAACTTCGTCTTTGGCTAGTTTTTCTCTAAATTTTTCTTTGTCTCTTTGTTTTTTATCTTTCATGGTATAATATTGTAACAATGGAATTTATTGTAGATTGTAGAAAATATGAACAAATATGTAATAATAATTAAAAATAATGAATATTTGTTAAGATTTTTGAATTTAAATTATAATATCATGATTTCATACATAAAACATGCATGATGCTCTAAAATATGAATATCTTGATCTTTATACTGATTGTAATCAATGCCACAATCCATTATCACATTGCCATTGTAAGTGTCATTATTGTGGAAAACGAGATGATTGTGAATGTGCATTATTTGATGCAGTTACAGGAGGTTAAATAAATTTGAATATTTATGATACTAAAACAATCAGATGTGCAATTTGTCAAAAGGCAATAGGTGAAGTGGATTTTGACGCGGAAGTAATTCGCCCAAAATGTGGGCAGTGCTCAAATCCAATTCCCGACACTAGAGATAAAATGCCTTACTTGATTTATACCTAGATTTTTAGCACATTAAATTCAACAAAATCATTTGCTAAAACTTTGATTCCCAACCACATTTAACGTGATTGTGGATTTTATGTTTGCAATCTTTCGAATCTTTTTGCTAATAATATCTGAAATGTCATTGTATGTGGGTGCAACAAGTTTGCAAATAATCTCAAAAGAACCAATCAAGTTATCAGCTTCCACCACTTCAGTTATTTTTTCTAGTTCTTGCAAGATTGTGAATTCTTGTGATCTGTTACAATGAATTATGACAAAAGCTTGTGCCATGTATTTTTCTAAAACCTCTTTTTCACTTTTAGTTGTTTTTCTAAAACTTTCTTTTTCATTTACCAATAATGTCAATGTTGAATAGATTCTTTGAATTTTTCTAATTCCATTAGAGATATCATGTTGAATTTTTCCCTCGTCATTTGACTCCAGTTTTGTGATAATATCATATGAGCCAAATGTACCATATGCCTCCGTTACACTTTTAATTGTATTTAGATTTGATATGACAGAGGTTTCAGCTCCAGATTCATTAGCGATTAGAACAAAAGCCTTGGGCATACTTAGTTTTGCCCTTCTATTCCCATAAGAGTAAGAGTGGATCTAATGTATTCTATTTTTCGTATACTCCAAATGATGATTTCTCGCAGTTTCTCTTTTTCAGCGTGCTCAATTTTTGCAATTACATCGTATGCGCCAAACGTCCCATACACTTCCTTGACTGAATCTAGATGCTTTAGGCTTTCAATTATTGTCTCTTCTTTTCCCAATTCACAGTTAATCAAAACATAAGCTGTTGCCATGACATAATAATTACCAAATTATTATTTAATATTAAGGGTAAATTTGTAAATATTTGTTTGATTTTATTTGATATAATTAAATATATTTACATATATGAAATAAATTACTTTATTATTGTGTAATGCATTATGGTATCATGAGCTATTGCATAAAATGCTTTGCACTAGCAGACGTATGTTTATGTGAAACAAAAAAGGTACCACTTAGTGAATATACTCATGAAATGAAAGAGTGTACTGATTTGAAATGTTATTGTAAAGAACACATACCAGAGTGATTCATAAAAATTCATTTAGAATAAATATTAATTATTAAACAAATTTTAAGGATATTAACTATACATTTAATTTTCATTGTGTTGTAAATGTATCCGATGAGAGAAGATTTTGCAGAATATACAAAATGTGTTGGCTGTAATGCCTCATTATTGCACTGTGATTGTAATTGCCCTAAATGTGGAAAAAGAGAGAAATGTGAATGTAACCTAAGACCAATTGCATGGAGCGACATAGGTTATTAATTTTATAAAAGTATAGATTAATTATCATCATCTTACTACCATGACGGGACATTTTGCATGATGCATGACTTTTATCGACACACTACCTAGAACCAATTCCTTAAAGACACTCATGCCACGAGTCCCAAGTACAACTAGGTCATAATCTTTAGAATTAATAATTTCGATAATCATATTTGCAGGATCACCAATTTCTAACATGAATTTTGGGCAAATGTCTTTTTCTAAAGCATACTTTTTGTATTCTTCTAACATTGAATTTGCTTTGGTTTTAAGATCCTCAACTAGTTCAAGACTTGCAGCGCTATCCCCACCAAATTCACATGAAACCACATGAATCACATCTAGGCTGCATTTAGATATTGACGCAAGATAAATCGAGGTTATGAATGCTTTTTTTGCTGATTCTGAACCGTCAATTGCAACAAGGATCTTTGAAAACAATCATTTTCTCAATTTGATTTTAAGTAATTTTATTTTTAATCAAAGATAATTGATTAACCAAATCAGTAGAAGTTATTATTCCAATGACTTTGTCATTTTCAACTACGGCAATCTTACGAATTTTTTTTGATGACATTTGTTTGGCTGCATCTAAAATTGACTCATTTGGGCCTATTGTTTGTAAAGGCATTGATGCTACATTGCCTACTGGTGTATCTGGGGAGTATTTGTTTGCCATAATTTTAATTGCAAAGTCTCTGTCAGTTATAATTCCTATAGGGATGGAATCTTTTTTTACAAAAACAGATCCTATTCCCTGCTCCATCATTTTAGATATCTGATATACAGTTGTTGAAGATTGTGCCACTATCAATTGTTTTGACATCACATCTTTCACTAAAATTTCTGACAGATCTTTTTCCAATTTGGTATTATTTACAAAAGTTTTTTTTGTGTTTTTTGTTAACCCATCAAAAATTCCCATTGTTTAATATTATTCAACAAAAACTTAAGCCTTTCTAAATATCAGATTAATCTAAGAATTTATGAAATCAAAAATATGTTAGAAGTTAATTATTAGAGATAAAATAGGTAGTAATCAAAACCAAGTAGTTATCCAATGACAACTCTATGTTCTGGTTCCAACATCAACTTCCATACCGTTGATGTTTTTACTAGTTGATTACTACCCAAAATAAACACATTCTGGTGAAATAAAAACAAAGTTTGATGGATCATGAATATTTGTTTGTTATTTCTATTAATATTAAACAACTTGAAATGTATATGAAAAAAAGTTTTGAAAAACTATTAACTCATAAACTTGAGAAACAACAACTAATCATGGATAGTAAAAATCCAAAAGATTTAGTTCCAACATTTTTTACTGATACGGCTAATTCGTATGATAAAATAGTATACTGGACCACATTTGGAAAAGATAATGCTTGGAAAAATAAAATTCTAGAACAACTGTCCTCTGAAAAAACGGTGTTGGATCTTGCATGTGGCACTGGTATTCTTACAAAACTAATCGCAGACAAAATTCCACAATCTACAATCATTGGACTAGACATCACAAAAAACTATATTGAAAAAGCAAAAGAAAAATTAAAATCGTATAAAAATATTTCATTTGTAACTCAGGATGCAGAAAAACTAAATCTGGGAAGAAAGTTTGATTGCATTACTGCATCGTATTTACCTAAATATTGTATATCTGATGTTTTAGTCAAAAATTGTATTGAACATCTCAATATTGGTGGAAAAATAATTTTGCATGATTTTACATATCCGAAAAATAAATTTGTAAGAAAAATGTGGAACTTTTACTTTAATATACTTTATTTGGTAGGATTTTTTGTCCCAGATTGGAAAAAAGTGTTTGTTAGTTTACCTGACCTCATAAGAACCACTGATTGGGTAGCAGAATATGAAAAGACTATGAAAAAGAATGGATTAAAGGTTTACAAACAAGATTTGACATTTGGAACTTCAGCCATTATTGTTGGAACCAAGATTATCTAATCTAATTTCTTCTAAAATAGTAAACCACACAATTCCATCATGAATTATGTCATATTTTCTTAAGACCAATCTTTCATCAGTATTACGATGAAAGGAGATCACATTTCTAGTTGCTTTGATGTTATTGATGTTAAGAATAGTGCCTACTCCATGTTTTTTCTTTAAAAGTTCAGACATAATAAATTCAGGCAACACAGTGGAATCAAATTCCACATATGCTTTAATCACTGGTAATTCATTTGCAATGATTGCAATCTTTCTCACAAATTGATGAGATGTGATAGCGTTTTGTTCTATTACTTCTAAATGGATATTGCAATTTAATATATCGCCAAGAACAGCAGCCACTTGACCTACAGGTGCATCTAATATTCTATTTAACAAATCTTCAGAAACTGTATTCATATAGTATTATCGTGTTTTAAACAATTAAAATGTGTCTTAATACAAAAAAGAAAATTGTTCCAAATATTACAATAGAGCTGACAAGTTTGAGAGTAATTTCTTTTTTGTAAAATATTTCATAAGGCGCATTTTGTTGCTTTAGAATTTTATATTTTCTGGAGACAGTTATCAAAATATAGCTTGCAAGACCAGCAATTATAGAAAACATTATTGTTTCAACAGATATTGAATTTGATTGAATTACTGCTCCTGCAAAAACAGGTAAAATTCCCCAAGATATGACAAATGATGTATTATTATGAAATCTACCATGAAATAATTCAAGATTGTATGCAAAAAGAAAAAACATTTCTAATGCTCCTATTGGAAATAACATCCAAGAATCTAAAAACGCATAATACATTCCAATGGAAAATGATAAAATCAGAGAAATAATAGATGCTAACCAAAGATTGATTCTAGATAGGTTTCCCC